>DATJPJ010000271.1:0-4752 GCA_035506455.1 Candidatus Nanoarchaeia archaeon | reverse complement strand
CGTTAGAATCGACGGTGAGCGCGAAAGAACTGTAGTTGCCAAGGAAGTCTTCAAGACTGTGGAAGATTTTCTGAAAACTCGAGGTTAGCTTTCTTCTTTTTGTTGTAGGGTTTTTCTCTTCGATTTGCCATTTAAACCGCTTACTACAAACTCGACAAAGTCTTCTGGCGAAACATATCTTGGGCCGCGTTCATGAGAAACCAGGAATTGTACGGTATTCTTCTCTGTGAAAGCAATCCTTAGAACATAATAGTCGAATTTGAGCGGCGTTCTTTTAGGTTGAGTGTTTTTGTAGTAGCGAATGGCGCAGAACCAGTCGATGGTTTTCAAGGGTCCTTTGGATATTGCATCATGGAGTCTTTGGGATTGTGTCTCATTAAAAAACTTGAAACCATCCGTGTCAGCTATTCCGAACATGAAAATTAAGGAGCAATTGGGCATTGATGGGTTACCAGTTTCCGCAAAGCTGAAAGTTTTGCCATTAACTTCTTGCAAAACTTGAATCAGTTTCTGTTGAAGCCTGTGCTTAGATAGACTCGAATTGTAAATTTCTGAAAAGTGGATAATTTGTGGGAAGTTTTCGTAGCGCCCAAGCATCGGGGGTTTAGCTCTTTTTCATTCTTTTGATTTTTTCAAGACTGTTAAGAAGCTCTGAGATGGCCGTGGTGAGCTTTCCTATTTCTTCTACATCGTCGGTTTTTTCAATTTTTTCTTGTAGGTCCTGTAGTTTCGCTGTGAGGGTGGCTTCGAGTTTGTCCATGGCTGTGTTGCTGGTGACTGTTAGTTCTTGTTTTTTTTCTTCGCCTTCTTTGACGACGATGACTTTCTTTTCGTCTTTGCCGCACCATAGAGTGCCGTCTTTGAGTCGAAACAGGGGCGAAGAGCACTGCGGGCAGGCGAGGTCAGTTAAGGTAGCGCCTTGAAAGAGGAGATCAGCCATTCGCTTTATGTGTTCGTCGCTGGTTTTGCTTGACATTCCATGAGACCCCAAAGTAAATAGGTCTCAAAGCTTATATAACTTGATCACTGCGAAGATCCAGAAGGTGCCATTTATGGTGCGTAAGAAAAAAAGCGAAGAATATGAAGAACGAATAAAACAGGCGTTAATTGTTCTGGGGCAAGTCTCCGAAGACAGCACCACGCCGCGTAACATCCGGCGAGCCGCGAAAGACTCGATGAGCGCCTTGCAGAGTGGGGAATTCACACCTGCCGTGAGGGCATCCAACGTAATCAGCATACTTGATGATATTTTGCAGGATCCGAACATGCCGGCGTACACTCGCGTTAAATTGTGGAACATTATGAGTCTCATTGAAGCCATAAAAGATTAGTCTTGAGCATATCAGACTACTTTCTTTTCCTAAATAGCTTGGCGCTGTTTAGATCAGTGACGTATTCAAAGCGCCAGGTGAGCCAACTCGCCCTGAACAGTCATCAACTTCAAGATTGCCTGACGATAGATCTGCTCGTACCGATTAACCATCTTCAATAAAACCTCATCTGGCTCTACAACGCCCTGTAGACCTGGTTGCCAACTGCTGCGGGTCTCAAAATCCTTGTAAACCGCACGCTTAGAACAAGACGCTTTATGGCTTAATTCGTTCACAATCAACGACACATCAGAAACTGAGAAGGCACATTTAGAGCTGGGCAACTTTGATGTTCTTTAAATATCATATGGTCACTTGGAAGGTCTCCTAAGGATATTGCAAAACGCCCCATCAATCCACTACTTCTCACAAAGCCGAAAATAATGATTGAAGTTTAGATCTGTTGCTCCATAACAAGCCGAGGTTTATCAGTAAGAATCCCAGAAGCTGAAAACTCCAGAAAAATGTTGAACTTTCAAAAACCGAGGGAAGCCTGTCAAATGAATAACTCAGCCCTCCGGGAACATTGTATGTTAACCAGTTGTATTTCAACATCGTCGTTAGAGAAATGAAGTTGAAAACCATAGAAACCAGAAACAAATAGGGACCTACCGCTGCAAGATACACTGCCAGCTCATGCCTTCTTCCAAAAGCCTGCTTCCTCTTGGCCACAATCGAGCATTTTTTCGCAGCTGAAGCCGCTAGCAAGCAGAACAAAGGCAAAGTCAGATAAGAGTATTTGATCGAGTTGACGTAAGGCACCTGCAGATTTATGCCGAAAACCAAAAAGAAGCTTAGCCCAAACACGCCAACAACACTCACGAAGAAGGCCGAGTCAAAAACCAGAATTTTTGAGAGTTGTCTTCTTTGCAAAAATGAAACCACAAGTGAGATGCAAAGGCCCGCGATGAAAAAGATTCCAAGCGCTTCAACGAGAAAATTCAGTTGGAAAAATGGAGAAGGACCAAAACCTTGGGGCAGAAACGCGAACATGTCTTCATGCTTTACTAGCGACAGCAAACCACGCCCATCTGTTATGGGTCCATACCACAAGTATTGTATGATGAGAGCTGGAAAAACAAAGAGAGCAATGTTCTCCACAGTTTGTCTGGTGCCCTTGGGCTTTGAATATGCATAAAGGAGAGCCAAAGGAATCAACATAAATACTGCAAAGACTTTTGTCAGAAACGCGAAACCAAAAATCAACCCAGCTGCGAAGTAGAGTTTGCGAGAACCTTTTCGTATCGCGTAGACTCCGATGAGCAGATAAAGCAAGCTCAAAAATAGGCATTGAACATCTACGAGGTAGACTCTTGACATGATCACTTGCCAAGGAGCCAACGCAAGAAGTGCTGCGGCAAAAAGCCCAGTTCGTTTTCCGTATAGTTCCTTCCCTATTTTGTATGTGAGAAAAACGCCTCCAATGGCAAACAACGTGTTTGCATAAACAGCTGTTTCATAGGATACTCCGAAGATTTTTAGGAAAATAGCGTCAACGTAAAACCCCAAAGGCGGCTGGTTCATCAAGTGTCCATACGTTACGTAGGGAAAACCCCATTCAACCACGCCTTTAGCCGCGGAGAACTCTAGCTGTGAGTCCCAGTTGGAGTAAGGTCCAAGAGAGACGGAAAGCAGAACCGAACCAAGCAAAATCCCGATCAGCGCATAGTGTCCTTTGAGAAGAGCCTTAATTCTCTGTGCATTGCAATCCCTTAACCGGACAACCGTTTGAGATTGGTTGTTCAAACGCTGAAAGAAATTTCACCCCAAGGTGCAGTTATGACTCCGAACATTCTGGGGCTGCGTTATTATACGTTTCGAACGATAGTTTTCGAGTGGACGAGAAATCGCTAACCATGTTTGTAATTGGTGTTTGGGGGATTCTCGATACCATTGATTTGATTCTGGAGTGGCTACGCGCAAAAATTTATTGTCCCAACTTTCCTATGCGCATAGTCGTCACTATTGGGTTTTCAAATATGGAATATGCATCGTTTTTGCCGAACATAGTCATGACTATTATTCTAGTATGAACCCAAGTTTGACTCCGGTTCAGCGGGTTGGGCGCTAGAAGTCTTTGTCGAGTCTATTGTCTTAGAAGGGTTTGCTGGGGCTCCGGAACCCAAATAGGAGAGTTAGGAGAGAGAATGAAACCAACGAGCAAGTTGGTGAATATTCTTCAGAGCCCACTCAGCCCCGGTTTCTCTGCCGCGTTTCTTCCTCTCTAAAAAAAGAGGAGGGAAATTTTTTTGTCTACTTTCGCTTGCGTAGGATGAGTGCTGCGATAGCTGCGACGATAATGAGTGCGATTGCACCCATGGCAATGTAGGTGGCAGTAGGAGCCGCGCTGGTCGGTGGAATGACTGCTGGACTTGGAGTTGGCGCAATTGTTGGGGCGTTTGTTGGTTGACCTGGGGTTGCTGTCACTGTTGGTTGAGTTGGTGCAGGTGTAGGCGTAACTACGGCTGCTGCTGAAGGCGCAGGTACAACTAGCAGACCTGTTTCTGAACTTGAGGCGAAATACGAGTCGGAGCCTGCGAAGGTTGCGGTTATGGCGTAAACTCCTGGAACTGGCGGTGTCCACGGGCTCCTGTAGTTGCCGGTTATATCACTCGTAACGTTTCCGATGTCTTGGAAGTTGCCGTTCGGATCTATAGCTGTTAAATGCACTGGCACGCCTACTGCGTTTGTCGGAGTTGCTTGTTGCATGTATTCGTGTTGCATCCATTCCTTCATGTAGACGTCCGAAATTGCTGGGCTGCCTGCTGCGCCTGGAGATTGGTCAGTCACGGTGCCCTGGATTAAAACTGGTGTGCCTTGAGGAGCCGCGAAGGTTTGGGTTGAAACGGTTGTAGCGGTTTCGCCCTTGCCAAAGCAGTAGATTTGGTTGTCCATTGAATTGAGCAACACCATGTATCCATCCGCAATAATAGGTGCGCCTGCTAGTGCAGTGATATTCCACAGCATCTTTCCTGTCTCGGTATCCATACAGAATATGCTCCAAGCCCTGTATAGTGGTTCAGTTGTTGAGTGCTCGTATGTTGTCAGGTAGATTTTGTGATCCGCGATGGCTACTCCCGCGCCACTGCCTACAGGCCAATACTGGTAGGGTCCTTCGAGCCCTGCAGTTCCGAGCGGAGTTGACCAGAGCAAGGTTCCTGATTTCATGTCATATGCGTACACTATCCCGCCGTAGCCGTAGGAGAAAAGTTTTCCGTATGCGACAGCGCCGTTCGCGCCATACATGTCCATTGAGGCTTGAGGATCGGTAGGACCTTTCAGCAAGTTACCTGTGTTAAGGTCGTAGAAGTACCATGTTCTCAACTCTTTAAGACTTATCGCGAAGGTTCCTGCATTGGGATCAACGGGCAAGACCATGCTA
>DATJPJ010000270.1:0-13746 GCA_035506455.1 Candidatus Nanoarchaeia archaeon | reverse complement strand
TATACACTTAGAAGACTCCTATCCCTCGACTTTTGACAATGGCTTCCGAATAATCTAAATCCCTTAAGGTCTTGACAGAGCCCTGAAGGAAAAGTTAGCCAAACCTGAGTAGCTACTCTTAAATCAATCGTCTACGTGGCTACATAGGCAGGCACAAGCCATGGCACTCATCGAAATCAGCGGACTCACTTACACTTATCCAGGTGCAACTCAGCCATCGATCAATGATGTTTCGTTGATTGTTCAGAAAGGCGAGTTTGTCCTTATTACGGGGCCGAGTGGCTGCGGAAAAACGACTTTGTGCCGAACCTTCAATGGTTTAATCCCTCAGTTTTATCAGGGCGAACTTAAGGGCGAAATCCGTGTCGCTAACTTGGATGCTGCAAAAGAGCCAACTTATGAGATGGCGCGTCATGTTGGTTTGGTTTTCCAAAACCCCGAAAATCAGCTATTCGCATTAAGTGTCGAGAAAGATGTTGCGTTCGGCTTAGAAAACTTGGGGTATAGTCGCGAAGAAATGCGCAAACGTGTTGACTGGGCGCTTGGACTGACAGGCATAACTGACTTACGAGATCGGTCTCCTCATGAGATGTCAGGGGGACAACAGCAGCGTGTCGCCATCGCAGCTGTCTTAGCAATGCAACCTGAAATAATTGTCCTTGACGAGCCGACGAGTTTTTTGGACCCTCTTAGCGCACAGAAAATCTTCGATGTTATTCATAACCTAAACAAAACCCTTGGCATAACTGTAATTCTTGTCGAGCATCGTTTGGATTTGACTGCGAGATACGCCGATCACATAGTTATAATGGATCAAGGCAAGGTGCGGCTCGATGGAGACACCCGTTCAGTCTTGAGTAAAGAAGAAACCCGCCTCATTGGCGTTGGAATACCCAAAGCTACTCTGCTTTACGAGTTGCTCCAGAAGGAAGGTGCAAACTTGCCCGAAACTGCACCTCTCAGTTCTGAAGAACTTGCCAAAATGCTACAGGAGGCACTGAATCAGTAATGCTCACAGTCGAGGACGTTCATTATAAGTACAGCAGCAACATCGAGGCTCTCAAAGGCGTCTCATTCACGGTTGACGATGGCGAGTTCGTAGCGATTATGGGGCAAAACGGAGCAGGAAAAACCACACTCGTCAAGCATTTCAACGGTTTACTTAAGCCGACAAGTGGTCGAGTCGTTGTTGACGGTGTCGAAACCACAAAAACCAGCGTTGCCACTCTGGCTAAGACGGTAGGTTTTGTCTTCCAGAACCCCGATCACCAGCTTTTCAGCGAGACAGTTGACGAGGAAATTGCTTTTGCCCTCAAAAACTTCGGTTATGCTCCTGATGTAATAGAGAAGCGTATCGAATGGGGGGTTAACTTGTTGGGTATCGCGCAGTACCGCAAAACATCGCCATTCATGCTTAGCGGTGGTGAACGCAAACGTGTAGCTCTTGCTTCGGTTTTGGCTTGGGACCCAAAGATGCTTGTCTTGGATGAGCCCACCATCGGACAAGACCATCAGCAGAAGGAGAACCTTAGGCAGTTTATTATGCAGTTGCAATCACAAGGCAAAACAATAGTAATAGTTACGCACGACGTTGAGTTTGTGGCCGAATGTAACCCTCGTGTGGTTTTGATGAGGGATGGTAAAATCGTCGCAGACGGCGAAGGCAAAGAAATTCTCACCAACCCACGAGTGTTAGAAGAGTCTTCTATCGTTCTGCCCCAAATTGCTCAGGTTTTCTCCGCCCTCAATTCGCCTGATCTTCCAAAAGACGTAATAGATATCTATGAAGCAAAGGCGTTGCTCCTTAAGAAATTGGGAGTGATCTCTCAGTGAGCCGAGGTTTAGGTGGAAGCGTTTTCGATGGGCTCAAGTTTCGGAAGGTTTCATCGCCCATTCATAACCTAGACCCGCGGATGAAGTTCGTCTATGTTATAGCCATTTTTGTTGCTGCCATCCTGTTTAGTGCAATCATACCCCTTGCAATTCTGTTTGTTATGCAATTGCCCTTTGTCTTTCTGGCGAGAGTGCAGAGGCAGTGGCTGCGTAGCCTTCGTGGAGCCGCGTTTCTTGCGTTATTCATTTTCGTGATTAACATTGCGGGCAGTTTCTTCACGCATGGCTACACTTTGTTTGCTGCGGACTGGGAAAACGCGGGTGCTATGACCATGCGCTTTGTTGTGCTTGTGGAATCATTTTCTGTGTTCTTCTTGACTACATCGCCTGACCATCTTGGACTGGCGTTAGAACAAAGTCACGTGCCTTACGAGTTCAGCTTTGCTTTCACAACTGCTGTGCGGTTTGTTCCAGTCCTCGCGGAAGAAGCGCAAACAATCATGGACGCCCAAAAAGCTCGCGGGCTAGAATTGGAGAAGGGTAACTTCATGAAGCGTATCCGTAACTATGTTCCTGTGCTTATCCCTCTTATTGTGAGCGCCATACGTCGCAGCTTGGAGCTTGCCGAAGCCATGGAAAGCCGGGCTTGGGGGGCGACCAAGAAGCGCACAAATCTGTATGAGTTAAAACTGCACAGGGGGGACTATGCGTTGCTTGGTATCATCATCTTGATTTTGGCTGTGACAGTTTACGCGTTCTTTTTTGTTCACGTTCCGACAGTACGCAGCTTTTTCGGGTATGTTTAACTTTTTCCAGCTTTTGAACATTCGTTCACACGCTGGACAGTTTCTGGAAAAGTCTTATAGCCATCAGATTTCTCAGTACTAGCGATGAAAACCAGGAACTTCAGCTTCTTGCTGATTATTCTTCTGGTTGTGCCTCTTTTCCTTAGTGTTGATCTTGGCGCTAACAAGGTCTCGGCGCAGACGGCACCGAATCTTTATTTTGGCGTTGATGTTGCATATGAAAACGTCACTCAGACGGAGCAACTTATCGACAAAATAAGCAGTTATACAAATTTCTTCGTAATCGGATGTACCGGTAACTACAACAACACAAGACTCACTGAAATCAGCAATTATCTCTATAACAGAAGCATGTACTTCATAGTGTATACTGATACTATTTACAACAATAACACGCAGGATTCACGTTACCCAGCTTATCCATCACCACAATGGTTTCAAATGGCCGAAAGCACATATGGCAGTTACTTTCTTGGAATGTATTACGTTGATGAACCAGGCGGAAACCAAATTGACCAGTCTAAGTACCCCTTAGTTCAAAGTGCCAAAAACTACAGCGACGCTGCAACAAAGTATGTCAACATCACGAGCATGCTGCTACGAAACAGTCGTTATGCCATAACTAACGAATTTGCTTATCCAACTGAATATCAACTTTTCACATCGGATTACGCTCTTTACTGGTATGACTACGAGGCAGGATACAACGCGATATTTGCGGAGTTTGCTTGGAATTACAGCAGAACTTTGAACGTGGCTTTGTGCCGAGGAGCTGCGACATTACAGAATAGGGACTGGGGTGTAATGATAACCTCGACAAACCCTGATCCACCGTACATCGAATCTGGTTCTGCATTGTACTCTGACATGCTTTACGCTTACCAGACCGGAGCTAAATACATCGTAGTCTTCGACTCTAACCCAACGTGGACAGCAGATATTCTGGGCGCTGACCAACTTGGAGCCATGCAGATGCTTTGGGATTACGCCAAGAACAACCCTCGTGGTCCTGATGATCCAAGTTTGCGGACGGCATATGTTCTTCCATCGGATTTCGGTTTCGACTTTCGCGGTCCAAACGACACTATCTGGGGGCTTTGGTCTGCAAGCTCTGATCCTCTAGCTTACGACTTGAGCGTCAGTGTGCAGATAATGCTTACAAACTACGCCAACAACCTCGACATAGTCTACCAGGACGGTATTCAGTCAGCCACCGCTTCAGTTTACGGAAGTCTCATCTATTGGAATGACCCTGCTCCAGTAGCCCAAGATTGGGGGCTATATCCGCCTTCCATTGTGGTGCCAACTCCTAGCCCCACACCTATCGCTACTCCAACCTTGTCACCAAGCCCGACTCCAACCTCAACACCCTCCACTTCTCCTTCCCCTTCTCCCTCGCCATTAATGTCTCCAACGCAGCAGTCTTCACCCACACCTGACAATAGTTCAAACTTGTTCTCGATAGGTGGAGTCTACATTGCTTTAGCCATGGCTTGTATTGTCACAGTTGGCTTCGTGACTATTTTCATAAGACGAAAACGAACATAAGCCCCCTTTTTAAGAGAAGTATTGCATGACGCAAATCAAGTTTTTTAACTCGAACTTCATATTCAAAACACGTGATGCCCCAACACCGTAGAGGGATGCTTTAGTGGCAGATCACGCCCGTTTTGGTCCAGCAGGAGTCCCTCAAATGTTTCGACTGATGGGCGCCAAACTTGCGGATGTGCCTAAACTTTTACGCGCCGAAGACTTGGATGCCTTCGAATACGCCGCTGTTCGATGGGGCCAGGTGCCTCAGATCAAACAGGAAGACGCTGAACACTTGGCGAAAGAAGCGCAGGCAAACGATATTCGGATAAGTCTGCATGGCTCATATTTTATCAACTTGCTAGGTGAAGGAGATATTCCACAAGCTAGCAAACGACGTCTAGTTGCATGCGCAACGGCCGCAGAGTGGATGGGTGCTTACGTCGTTGTTTTTCACGCTGGTTACTACTGTAACCTTGGCAAGGCTGAGTCCTTTAAGAAATGCTTGGACGCTCTCAAAGAAGTCTCCTCTACTCTGGACACCTTGGGTATCAAAAAGGTAAAATTGGGTCCTGAAACTATGGGCAGGCACAGCCAGTTTGGCACGCTGGATGAAGTTCTTACATTGTGTCAACAAGTGGAGCACACTCAGTTGGTGATTGACTGGTCGCATCTTCACGCACGGACAGGCGGTGGATTGAGGACGGCTGAGGACTTCCGGGCTGTGATTGTCAAGGCAGAAGAGGTTCTGGGTATTGAGGCAGTACGTGATATGCATTGTCACTTTAGTAAAATCGAGTATACTTACAAGTCAGGGGAGCGGCGCCACCATGTCCTGGATGAGCCAGGGTTTGGGCCTGATTTTGAGTTGTTTGCTGAGATTATAGCGGAGTTTAAGCTTCGTCCTGTTCTTATATGTGAAACTGAGCTTCAGGATGTTGATGCTAGGAAAATGCGAGATATTGTGAAGAAGAAAATGACTGAAAAGAGTTCTAAGTCCTATCTTTAGAAAGTTACTTCTGTTGCTGCTGACAGCTGTTGCTTAAAATCGCAAGATGTTTCAAGTTTTCCGCGATTTTTCGAGCTGGGACAACAATTCAAAAAAGATTTTTGCGGCGACAATCGCGGATGTTCCTTGGTCGTAAACAGGTGCAATCTCCAATACGTCAAAGCCTACGACGCGCTCGTCACACAATGCACATGCAATATCCAATAATTCTCCTGTTGTGATTCCGTCGGCCTCTGGGTTCTGGGCAGCAGGCGCAAATGCAGGATCCAATATGTCCATGTCAACGCTCAGGTAAACTTTAGTGAATGGCGCCAGCATTTGCATTAGCTTGTTGGCTACTTTCGCTGTACCAAGTCTCTTAATGTCCTGGGTCGTGATGTACTCGATTTTTGCTTTTTTAGCATAATCGAGCTCTTCTTGGCAGGCGCTTCTTGTGCCGACTTCTATTATTTTTGCTGGTTTAACCTGTTCGTTTACAAGTTGCATGAAGGTAGTGTGGCTCAGCTTTAGCCCCAAGAATTCTTTTCGGAGGTCCAAGTGAGCGTCAAAACTTACAACGGCAGTTTGTTTTGCTTGTTCGCCGTAGCCTTTCAATATTCCAAAGGTTATGGTGTGCTCGCCACCTATTGCGACAGGTATTTTGCCCGCACCCAAGATGTCTTCTGTTACGTGAGCACACATATTCACTGTTTGTTTCGCATCTAAGCTTACATCCAAGTCTCCTGCGTCATGGATTGACACTTCCTCGAAGTCTTTGCCACTTCGAAAGCTGTACGTCTCAATATTGAGTGAGGCTTGGCGAACCGCGTTCGGCATGAATCGTGCGCCTGTGCGATAGCTGCTCGTAGCGTCAAATGGAACGCCGAAGACCACGTAGCGGGCTTGATCAAAAGATTTCTGTTTACCTCCGAAGACGTTTGGCTGGGAAGCGTAGAGCTCAATGTGACTCATGATATTTTCTCCTGCTGAACACTAAGTGTTATTCAACTGTTATTATCTCTAAGCTTTTTCGCTTTGACAAAAGGTATCTCCTTGCTTCATCCTCTTTTGCCTCTATCTCTTAGATAATCTCAAAATCAAATGTAGTCTCTGCAAGTGTTACTAGTATAATGTATCAGGATCGGAACTCGGGAATTTAAGCAATGGTGTTAAGTTTGGAGAGTTGTTTGGTGTTAGTCAGTCCAAAAACTTATTAGTAAACGCTTCAATGCATATTGTAAAAGGCGAACAGACATGACGCTAGCATCTAAACTTAAGATCGGCAGTCTCAGCCCAATTTCTCTGGCAAGCATAGCCTTCTACGGCTTAGCTGGCATAATTTTGCTTGTTTTAATGGCAGTATCCGGGTTTCCGCCAGACGTGGCTCTAATTGGTATTGTTAGCGTCTTCACCGCTTACGGTTTGTTCATGAAACGTGGTTGGGCACTTTGGCTAATTGTCGCCTTGTTCTTTGTCGTAACAACCTTCACGCTTTACACGCTCTATTTCGTCGTCGCGACGGATGCCGGTGCAGCAGCGGGTATGGTTATTTATGCGGTTCTGACTTGGGTTTTTACTGCCCTTGCAGTTTGGAAACGCAAAACTCCGATAGACTAAACCTTTTTTATAGGTTTTCTTTTAGAAGCCAAACGTTAACTTCTTCGTCGGAGTCAACAAATTGCTGATTTTCAGGGATTTCCAAAAAACCGTCAGCTTTTGCTAATGTTGTGATAGCGCCTGAAGCCCCTGTTTCCACAGTCTCAGCAATCAAGTGTTTGGACTTTTCGTCCATTCTGAGTTTTACCGTGACGAAGGTTCGTCTTCCCTTAGCTGAGAACATTCTGCTGCCGGCATAAGCCTTTACGGAAGGCATATTCTTTGGGGTTTTGCCTGCCATGACTTCAATCACACGTCTTGCAAGCAGATGGAAAATCATTAGCGCAGATGTTGGATGACCGGGAAATGAAAAAACTGGCTTTTCTCCGATGAGGGCAAAGGTGGCTGGTTTCCCTGGTTTTATAGCTATCCCAGAAATGAAAACTCCTGGTTTGCCCAATGAATCCACGGTTTGGGGAATGAGGTCTTTGGGTCCGACAGAGACTCCTCCTGAGGTTAATAGCATGTCCGCAGAAGCCAACGCTTTTTGTAAAGCCTTTTGGAGCTGTTTTTTTTCGTCAGGGACAACTCCTGCGTAGATGGGTTTGCCTCCGCATTCTTGAACTGCGGTACACAGGCTGTAGGCGTTTATGTCATAGATTTTGCCTGGTGGCAATTTTTTGCCCGGCTCTACCACTTCGCCTCCGGTGGAAACTACTGCAGCTGTTGGCACGCGGTAAACTGTGACTTTTTCTTTTCCAAGAGCTGCAAGAACTCCGATTTCGCGACTGCCTAAAATTCGTCCTGCTTTTAGTATTGTTTCGCTGTTTTTTATATCAGAGCCTTTCTTTTGCACGTTCTCGTTTTCGATCGCACTGTTGTAAACTTTCAGTGTGTCGTTTTCCCGGTTCGTATCTTCCACCATGACGACGGCATTTGCACCTTGCGGAATCGGTGCACCCGTGACGATTTCTGCTGCTTCACCCTCTTGCACCTTGACTTTTGGTAATTCGCCGATCGCGACGAATCCGCGGACTTTTAGCTTGACGGGGTTGTTTTCGTCTGCATCAAACGTATCCTCTGCTTTAACTGCATAGCCATCTACAGTGGATCTGTTAAATGGCGGGATCTCCAAGCTGCTGATGGCATCTTTCGCGAGGACCCGGTTATAGGCTTCCAGAAGCGGAATTTCTAATGTGCCCAGAGGCTTAGGCTGCAGGGTTTTCTGAATGAGGGCTTTTGCTTCTTCAAAAGTGAGCAACTTGCGAAACATCTATGGCTTCACCGTTTCGACTTCGCCGAACAGGTGGACAACGACCGCCTCGCCTTCAGCTAACCCTTCGCGGTTTTCAGGTACGATAACATAGCCGTTTGCCTTGGTCATGGTGGAGAGGTTGCCTGACCCTTTTGCACTGATAGGTTCTGCTGTATACTCTTCATTTTTCTGAATTACCTTTACGCGAACAAAGTTCTTCCTGCCTAGTGCCGTCGCGATTTTGCGAGTCATCTTCGCCTTCACTGTTGGTCTGTTTTCCTCTTTCTTCAAACCCATTAACTTACAGATAAGAGGTCTTGCGAAAACCTCGAAGCCTGTAATGGCTGCAACTGGGTTACCGCTCAGAACCAAAACTGGTTTGCCTTCCAGAGCAGCGAGAGCGGTAGGCATGGCGGGTCGAAGGGCGACTCCGTGAATAACTATGCCAGGTTTACCAAGTTTGTTGACCGCGTCGGGTACGAGGTCTAACCCTCCAACACTGGTTCCGCCCGTGGTTATGACTACATCTGCAATTTTAAGTCCCAACTCTATTGCTTCGGCTATTTCGTCAACATTATCCTTGGCCAACCCTAGATCCAAGGGGTCAGCATCGAGTTCGCTGACCATGGCATTTATCATGACGCGATTGGATTCGTAAATTTGTTTTTCATTGCGTTCTTCGCCTACTTTGGCAAGTTCGTTGCCTGTTGCCAAAATGGCGATTTTTGGTTTTTCCACGACTTTAACTTCATTGTTGCCCAAAGCTGACAATAACGCTAAATGATAGGGTTTGAGGCGGGTTCCGCCTTGCACTGCGACTTCTCCTTTCTTGATGTCTTCAGCTTTGCGGCTTACGTTGTCGTGAGGTGCTGCTTGCGTCCAAACTTCTATTTTGCTTTCTACTTTTTTGGTGTTTTCTACCATAACGACAGCGTTGGCACCTTTTGGAAGAGGATTGCCTGTCCAAACTTGTTTTGCCTCGCGATGCGAGGTGTCTGTAAATTCTTCGCCTTCCGTTAACCGAAAAAGAAGGGGTTTTTGCTGCGAGGCACCACTTGTGTCTTCCGCCCGTACGGCGTAGCCGTCGACGGCGGACCGATCAAATCTAGGCAAATCTTCTTGTGCGACAGCGTCTTCTGCCAATATGCGGTTGAAACCGTCTTCCAGAGGTATCGAGACCTCTCTACATCGTTTTACTTGTAAAACATCGAACCATGTTTGTAAAGCTTCGTAAGTAAATGTTAGTTTTTGGAATCCTCTCAGTTTCGACAAAATTATTCACACACAAGCCAATTGCAGTTCAAGCATAAAACTGTACCGAATAAAATAAAACCAGTTTTAGATATCTGAATGCAAATTTGGCAGATTCCGTCTAATTTCTTTAAAAAACTCATTAGAATCAGCTTTATGTTCATCTTTGATAATAATTATCGGTCCACTTGCATTTTCAATTTATTAAATGTGTCTTCCTAAGTTTTGGGCGTCATCTTAAGTGCTCGAAAACCTCGCGCAACTGGATTCTGCATCTCAGCGATATCCACTTTTGTTAGGATCTTGCTTGTGTCAATCGCGTAGCCTTTAACATCATTCTCTGCTTCCATTAGCGAGTTCAAGTAGACTCTGCCGCGAATTAATTTGTGCTGACATTTGGTGGGCAATCCAAGTAGAACCGGTTTCTGTTCTTCAACAACTTTGGCGGCGGCAAAAAGAATGGCTTCAGAGCCTGCGGTCAACTCGGCGACACGAACAGCCATGCTTTCTTTTCCTATGGCGAGCATTTCGATATTATGTTTTCGCCGGATTTCTCCAGCGATTCGGCGAAGTTGGGGCAGAATCTTGAGCACATTTGAACGTGCTTTGTTGGAGACTCTCAAACCAACTAATTCAACGGGTGAGAGTTCGTCGATAGGGAAACCACCCAGCGA
Source organism: Candidatus Nanoarchaeia archaeon (assembly GCA_035506455.1). Lineage (GTDB taxonomy): Archaea > Thermoproteota > Bathyarchaeia > Bathyarchaeales > Bathycorpusculaceae > JADGNF01. Next base: position 3,813 of record DATJPJ010000270.1, on the reverse strand, counting down.
CATATCAAGATGTACCACGTCTGCTTCTTCTGTTTCAAGCAGATTTTGACAAAGCTCAGCTTCATGAACAATAATGTCAAAGCCATTTTCGACTTCACGAAATATAGGCTCAGCTATTCGAATATCAGCTTTTGTATACGGTGGTTCGACTAGAACGGCGACGGAAGCTACGTGCTTGGTTGGCGTGAATCGTTCGTCTAAAATGGCAGCCGCGGAGTCGGCAGAAATTATCTTCAAACAAACACCGATAGTATAAGCGCAGCGCGAAAAATTAGGTTTGCTCTTTTGCTTGTTGCAGAGGTGTCTTTAGACCAAGTCCCAGGACGTACATTTCGCTGCTTTTGCTTCGGCTTGCAGGTGGCTTAACGAGTTTTACTTCGTCAAAGTGCTTCTTTACGTGGTCTATGTATTCATTTGCGAGGTCGCCTTCGAATACTTTTGTGAAAAAGTTTCCGTTCGGGCACAGGATTTGTAGCGCCAAGTTAAGGGCTTTTGTTGCTAGATCTATTTGTCTTGCGTGGTCTACTTCCCAAACTCCGCTGATGTTTGGTGACATGTCGGAGAGAACAACGTCAGCTTTGCCAGGAAGGAAGCTTAGAATTTCACTAACAGCTTCTGGTTCGGTCATGTCGCAGACAATTGTGCGAATGTATGTCTGTTCAAAAGGTGCTATGGGTTTAAGGTCAACACCAAGGACGAATCCTTTTTTGCCCGCTGCTTTTCGGGCTGCTTGGATCCACCCGCCAGGCGCTGCGCCTAAGTCGACAACGACGTTACCAAATTTGATGAAGTGATACTTTTTAATGGTTTGCGCGAGCTTGTAAGTGGCTCGGCTTCGATAGTTTTCTTCTTTCGCTTTTTTAAAATAGTATTCATTTTTTCTTTCTTTAATCCAGCCTTTTGACTTAGTCACTTCCGTTTTCACCTATTGGCTAAGTTGCAGCGTCTGCTGGATCGGCGTCAGAAGTGGAGGAACTTATCGAATCAACTGGTGGTTTATCTAAGCCGATGATCCAGCCGGTGAGTTTTTCGCAGCTTTTAGGCGAAATTGTTGTGGTGGGATCGCATCTTCCATTATCTGCGCACATGAGGCAGGGACAGTCGACGATGGTTTCGATGCTGGCTGGCATTCGTTTGGGGAAGAGTCTGTAGGTCCATCGTCCGCCTTCGAGTTCTTTGTCGCGGCGTATGAGACCTTTTTCTTCGAGTTTTATTGCTACGCGTGATCCTTCGCGGCTACTGGCATCGAGTTCGCGCCAGAGCTCTGATTGAAGAACGCCTTTGTAGCCGGTGTTAACGACAAAATGAAGCGCCTTCTGTTCCAAATCGTTACGTTTTGGCATCCCTATCAGTCCACAATAGTGCAGTGTATATAAGCGCAGAGTGTGAGATAAAAATATCTATCCCCTTAAATAGGCAGATTTAAACTTGACAAAAACCAAAATTGCACCCACTAAAGAGGAACATTTCTGTCTTGGTATTGAATCTACAGCGGATGACTTCGGCGTCGGCATAGCCACTTTTGATGGCGACATCTTAACCAACGTGTCAAGTAGTTATGTTCCTGAATCTGGAGGTATTCACCCTCGGGAGGCAGCTAGGCATCATGCAGACGTGGCAGATCAGGTTCTCGTAGAAGCCCTGGACACGGCTCATGTCAAGCCCAATGAACTCGGCATCATTGCGTTTGCTCAGGGGCCGGGATTAGGTCCGTGCCTTCGCACCGGCGCAACTGTAGCGAGGGCATTGTCCTCTTACCTTAACATTCCACTTGTTGGAGTCAACCACTCTGTTGGGCACATCGAAATAGGCAAACTCAAAACGGGAGCGGTTGATCCGTTGACGCTTTATGTTTCGGGAGGAAATACCATGGTTACTGCTTTTGCCGGAGGCAGGTACCGCGTGTTCGGCGAAACTCTGGATATCGCGTTGGGCAATTGCCTAGATGTGTTTGCACGGGAAGGCGGGCTTAAACCACAGAAGGGCTTGCCGTTGGGCGCCGCGGTTGAACAGCTAGCTTTGAATGGTAAGATTCTGGTTCCCTTACCTTACATCGTTAAGGGCATGGATATGTCTCTGAGTGGGCTCCTGACCTCTGCTACAACAGCCCTGCAAAAAGGCAACTACACCTTGGAAGATGTATGCTTTAGCCTACAAGAAAACGCTTTTTCAATGGTAACTGAAGTGACGGAAAGAGCACTAGCGCACACCGAGAAACATGAAGTATTGCTCACAGGCGGCGTCGCTGCGAACAAGCGTCTTCAAGCAATGCTTGCCATTATAGCCAAAGAGCATGACGCCAAGTTCAGCGTAGTCCCGAAGCCTTTCGCCACAGACAACGGTGCCATGATAGCCTGGACAGGCGTTCTTGCTTTCACCAATGGGCTTGTGACGCCAGTGGAAGAAAGTTTTGTGAAAGTACGTTGGCGGATAGACAAAGTAAACGTCCCCTGGATGAAGCAGCCATGAACGTTCTCCTCAAGAAAGGTGCTGAAGCCAGCCTTTACCTTAGTGACTGGTACGGCAAATGTGTTGTAATCAAACAGCGCCTCCCCAAGGCCTACCGCCCGCCCCAGCTCGACCAAACAATTAGAAGGTATCGTACTGTTCATGAGCCGCAGCTTATGCATGAGGCAAAGCGTGCCGGGGTTCCGACGCCGGCAATTTTCATGGTGGACGTCGACAACGCAATCATTGTTATGGAGTATATTGAGGGGCATCAAGTGAAGTTGCTGTTGGATGGGTTCAACAAGGAGGATAGGGCGGAGCTGTGCTGCAAAATAGGCGGGGAAATCGCCAAGCTTCATATACACGGCATCGTGCATGGCGACCTTACTACCAGCAACTTGATCCTTAGCCGCGAGGGTACCTTGTTCTTTGTTGACTTCGGGCTAGGTGATAAGACCGAAGAGATGGAACCTCAGGGCGTCGACTTACATTTGCTCAAACGAGCGTTGCAAAGTACACACTTTGAGCATGCTGACGAATGTTTTATGGCCGTACTCAAGGGCTACGCCTCGATTGTGGGTAAGACGAAGTTTGCGTCTGTTTGTGAAAAAATCGGAGAAATAGAGAAAAGAGGGCGCTACGTAGCAGAGAGGCAAACGAGCAAGTGAGGCAAAACTGGTGAATGCAGAATTGAAAGCCAAGGTCATCTTCTTCGCGACAGGTAACATCCACAAGTTCAACGAAGCTCGCGTCGTACTTGCCGGATATGGCTTGGCGGCTGGGATGCTGCGCGTGAAAGGCGTAGAAATTCAGAGCGACAGTCTTTCTGAAATAGCCGCCACCAGTGCATTGGGCGCGTATAAGCAGATCCATCTTCCGGTGATAGTCGAAGACGCTGGTCTTTTCGTTGATGCCTTAAAGGGTTTTCCGGGGCCTTACGCGGCTTATGTTTTCAAGACCATAGGTAATGGTGGGTTGCTTAAACTCATGTCCAATTTCTTGGACAGAGAAGCAACGTTCCGCTCAGCTATTGCTTACTGCGATGACGACTCTGGTGCAGTAACATGCTTTGATGGCGAAGCCAAAGGAAAAATAACAACCACTCAACTTAAAGGTCAAAGATCTGCCTTTGGTTTTGATCCTGTCTTCCAGCCAGACGGAGCAAGCAAGACCTTTGCGCAAATGAGTCTAGTCGAAAAGAATCTTTTCTCCCACCGTGCAAAAGCTTTTGCTAAGTTTGCAGAGTGGTACGTGGCTCGAAAGTAGGCACCACTCAAAGACATTGAGCCCATAGAGTTTACTATTGCTGGGTAAACGGGGTGCGCTGGTCACGATGGAACAAGCTCTCGGCACAGTTATTCTTAA
>DATJPJ010000269.1:0-3537 GCA_035506455.1 Candidatus Nanoarchaeia archaeon | reverse complement strand
GCCTTGACTGCGGGTCCGTTGATGTATGTAAAAGTGGGAAAAGCCTACTTCGCTTCGGTGAAACATCCGGTTCTGAGGTGAGAGAATGAGACAAAAGAAATGTAGCTCTCGAGAACTTCTCGAGCATAAGAAAGCTGAATTGATTTACAAAAGGCTGAATCTTTAAAATTTGGTGGAGGGAAGTTGGTGGAAGAAAGGAGAAGGCTTCACTTCTTGTTCTACAAATTAAGCAAAATTTTTCCCATTTATAAAGCGTATGACGTTAACAGTAATAGCTAATTCTGTTAGATTGTTCGATATTGTTCGATATGGATTCTCTGTTAGTAAGATATAATTTGCTTTAATGCGCAGAAAGTATATGTTAACGACGGAGCGACGGCTAAATGCAGCGAACGCCTGAACCAGCTTTGGAGTTTTTAATTGAAACGTCTAAACTTACGAAATGTTTTGGCGTCTTTACTGCTTTATCCGATTTGAATTTAAGAGTCATGCCTGGAGAAATCTATGGCCTTTTGGGTCCGAACGGTGCCGGCAAAACTACAACCATCAAAACTGTCCTTGGGTTGTTGGAGCCTACGTCAGGTTGGATTAAGGTTGCCGGGTTCGATCCAGTGAAGAATCCTCTTGAAGTTAAGGCGAAAATTGGGTATGTGGCTGAAAACCCCATGGTTTACGATTCGCTATCTCCACGGGATTTCTTGGAGTTTGTCGCTTCCATAAGGAAAATTGACAAGGCATCCTCCAATGAGTTAGTGTGTCGTTTAGCCGATGCCTTTGAAATGGCTCAATACTTTGATTCTCCAATAGCGACTCTTTCTTTAGGGATGAAGCAAAAAGTCGCTTTGATAGCCTCTCTTATTCACCGTCCAAAAGTCTTGCTGCTTGATGAACCCTTGAATGGTTTGGACGCCAAGAGTAGCCGCATAGTAAAGGATCTAATTTCTTTTCATGCTGAAAAGGGAGGGGCGGTGCTTTTTTCCACGCATATAATGGAAGTAGCTCAACAAATTTGTACCAAAATCGGAATAATTTACCAGGGCAAACTGATCTCCGAAGGCACGCTCGATCAGCTTCGTAATGAAACTCATGGTGAAGGCAACACGTTGGAGGAGGTCTTCTTGAAGTTGACGCATGAGGAGTCTGAGGTTGCAGATACTTCCAAGATTCTGAGGGAGGCCTTCTTTAGGAATGAAAATACTTGAAGCCTGGCGTATAAGTCGAATACCTTACCAGGAAGTAGTCTATCAATCGCTCGCTGAAGAAAAAGGGCGCATGTGGTGGGGTGCATTTGGGAGGAGCCATCCAGACAGGGACACTCAAGACGACTCTGAGCTGTCCAAGAGGGCTCTTCGAATTGCAAGGTTCGACAAGGCGTTTGTGACAATTTTCAGCATCGTGGTATCGATCATCCCATTCGTTGCCTTGTTTCTCAAAGTCACTGGCTTCGGGCTAGCCTCCTCGGTTTCACTTAGTTTAGCTGTTACTTTCGGACTTATGACCCTTTACGCTATTCAAACCCTTTCATCTTTTGTTGGTGCAAAACCTTCGGCTTTGCTATCAGTTTTGCCAATTGCCAATGATGATTTCTCTCTTGTGACTTTGTTTTCGTTTGTCCGATCTGTTGATTATATAGTCGTGGGCTCGCTGGTTAGCCAAGTATTAGTTGTGGGTTACTTGACGGGGTCGATATTTGCTGCTTTATTCATGTTTGTTGCTTCTGTTTTGAATTCAGTTTTTGCAGTTAGCATAGCGCTTTGGTTTTCTAAGGTTTTTCAGAAGAATTTATCTCGAGGAGGCCGGTCTAAAACAAATGCACTGATGCGTTTAGTCTTTATTCTAATGTGGGGCCTGCTACTTGCAGGTGTAGGCTTTCTGTTTAGCATTCCATGGTACATTGTACCTACTGTCGAAAAGGCATTGGTTGGCACTATTGGCCTAAATTTATTGTTAGGGCTACTTTATCCATTTTCAACCGGCGTTGTCATTGTGGAAGTTGTCCACTCCAATGTAGCTTTGGCAATGGTGATATTATCCTCTGCCTCATTGGTATGCTACATAGCGCTCGGAGTTTTCGTTGTAAAATGGAGTCTTGGCACCGTGAAAAGCATCGCCGAAGGCTCGGGGTTAAAAGTAACAAGAGTAGAATCAACAGATTATTCCATTAAAACTCGCAGTCCTCTGACAGCCTATATCCTCAAAGATCTTAAAGTTGCTTCAAAAAATCCTGCAACAGCTTTCTTTTTTGCGATGCCAGTGCTTGAAACGGCAATTATTACTCTGTTCATTTCAAACTATGCATATTTGCGTGTTTCTCTAATGCTGCTCGCTTCTTTGATGGGTGCAGTTTTCGCATTGTTTTTGCCCATTGCTCTCTTAACCGTCGAGGGAAAAGGGCTAGAATACACCAAAACTTTACCGATTAGTTCAGGTCGGATAATCGTTTCTAAGGCCATTGTCTCTTCAGGAGCTTATGCTTTTGTGCCTTTGATCCTCGTGGCTTTGGCGTTTGTCAAGCCTTTGACGGTTTTTTCATCCATTTTAATTCCATTCCTAATCTTGTTCGGAGTGTTTTCTGCAAGCGTGCTAGAATTGAAGCTTTTCTTTAGAGCTGTCGCAAGAAGCAGAATAGCTTCAGTCGTTAATGATATGGAAAAGTTGATACTGGGTTTATCGACAATACTTGTGCTTGTAATTGTATACTTTATAGGTTTTATTTTGACGTTTAATTATAGTTTTTCGATTCTGTTCATGGGCGTTGCTGCACTTGTCGAGCTTTGCATTGCGGTTTTAATTATTGTTCGTTCTTAATTTATCGTCATCTTGGATTCTGCGATCTTCTGAGCCTAAATATCTCCCGTTAATGTGCGAAAAGCTCGTACCTAAAATCTCTGCGGATTCTTAGCTATTGCTTGCCGTCTCTAGCGTAGTTCCCTTTTAATCCATCTCAAAGCTTACAAAAAGAAATTTTCTTTCGAAAAAAAATAGTTGCCATTTATTTTTAAAGAACAAATTTCGACCGTCGATCTCAAAAAGGTCTATATTCGTGAAATTTGAGTTTTGTTTTCTGCTTTTGTTTATTTCTCTATTGTTTGCCATCGGGGGCAAAGACTGCATGTAAGATTTGATATTTCAATATGGCAGTGATCTGAAAGATCGCGGCATTCTGTTATTCTACATTTGGTGGCTACTGGGAGTCTTTCCTGGGCCTCTTTCTTGAGAGTGAAGAAGCTACATTGACCTTGTTTAGCCTGTCTGCAACTTGTTTTTTTTATTTCTCCGAAAAACGTCGCATTGGACATTAGTTCTATTAGAGTAATATATTCTTCAAAGTTTTGCTCTTCGAGTTTTGACATCCGGTTTTTTAGTTGATCTGTTTCAATTCTGTGCATGTTAGAGCCACCGTTTCACTGATCCCTTGCTTAGTTAGTCTTATATACTATGAATTCATATTTTTGCTTCTCCTTTATGTATCGACAATTCGCAAAAATGATGCGAAGTTTTCTACAATAATTAGATTTTTCTAATTGTGTATGTGTT
>DATJPJ010000268.1:0-7511 GCA_035506455.1 Candidatus Nanoarchaeia archaeon | reverse complement strand
CTTATTCTCTATGCTTCGGATGAACGAAAAAATACTGCGTCACAGGTCCAAAAGCTTCTTGAAAGCAGCGGCATCAAGAGCATGGTCCCGGCCAGACTAAACGAGATGACAAAACGCGGGCAAGTTTTCAAGCCGGATCCGGCTAAGCCAGAATTTAAGCTAACGATCCAGGGCGAGAAATGGGTGGAAGACGAGGTACTGTCTAAACTTCGAGGCAAGATGAGTTGACCGCCGAAGGTTCCAGGGTACGTGTTCAAGTCAAGTACAACGGAGTCGAGAAAGTTTTCGAGGGTACCGTCGAGGAAACGTGGCTACTTCTCACAAAATTCTACGACGAGTTTCTCCCTGCTTTTGATATTGCTCGCAAATTGTCTTTTAGCATCGACTTGCAAACCTTGGCCCAGAATTGCGAAGGTCTAATTGCGTTCTCACCCGAAGGTTCCAGCGTTCTCGTTCCGAAGAACAAAATAACTGATAACGAAGCGTTGGCTCTTTGGTTGCTCGCGAGCTACTTGGGCCACAAACTTAACCTGTTTGCGTCGGATGCGCTTTCCAAAGAGGAACTTCAGGTAAGGCTGGGTAAGACGGGTAAAATTACCAGTACTCGCTTAGGTGAACTGGTCAAGATGGAGTGGGTTGCAAAAACGTCTGATGAAAAATTTAGGTTGACTACTTTTGGTGTGGCTCAAATGCAGAAGGATGTCATTCCTCGTATAATCACAAAAACCGGCATCTAACTAGTGTTGATCTTCTTAGGAAGTGAGGTAAGTTAAACTCTAATCTGTTTTTCGCGGTTACGGATTATCCCGTTCCAGTGATCATTATGTTGAAGTTGAATGAAGTAACGTTGGCGTCTATCGTCGGGGAAACCGTTAATGTTAAAGTTGCTTGTACTATCTCGCCTGGCGCTAGTATTGTGCCTTCTTGGTTCCAGTCAAGGTTTATGGCTGGATAAGCGTTTGAAGGAGTCCAATCATCTGTGCTTAAACTGAGTCTTGAAGTGACGTTGCCCAAGTTTTTTACGTAGAAGATTTTTGTCGTGTTTAGTCCAGGGCTTAGGGTGCCCCAATTCACTGCTGAGGCATTCTGAGTGCATGCAGCGTCGGTAAAGACTGCGACGTTTACGCTCGAATGCATTTGCGTGAGCATTCCGGTGGCGGGTAGGGTTTGGGTTGAGCTTAAAGCGTTTAGCGCGGATGCGGTTGCTATAGTTATGAGTACTCCGGCTATTATCAGAGTTATTGCTGTTGACAATCTTTTTGTGGTCGTTGCTTTCCACCGACTATTTTATTTTCTATCTGAAGTATTGAGTTTTAATAAACGTTATGAATTTGTTGTACTTCATAAATACACGCGAAATCAAGAAAAACTGGCGCCATGCTAAAAGCACAGTAGAACCCTGCGTATCTGGGCCAAATTCAGCTGAATATATTATGCATCAGGATTCTGCGTTCACAAACTATAAAATAAAACTAACTTAATAGGTTCGTATGGGCTGGGTTCCGAGGGAAATGCATCCGATGGTTCGCCATCGCGGGCATCTTCCGCAAACTCTGAACCCAAAACCCACTTCAATTCTAAACTCCTTTAACATAGATTTCCACATCTACTTTTTGGGCAGTTTTCCCCAAGAACTCTGACAATGAGCCTTTCCATTTTGGGTTAGCGTCTGCAGTAAACCCAACGGTCTGTGCCAATCCCTTCCAAAGAAGAGCTTTGTCATAATCTTTAGCCTCTTGCGGCATGAACTCGAAAATTGATCTGCTGGCAACGATTACGAGTTTTTTCTTCATTCGAGAGACTGCCACATTTATTCGATTTAGGTTTAGAAGAAAATCGCTTTCCATGCGAACGTAATCTGGGTCGCTGACGGTTGAGGAAATTATTATGCAGTCCGCCTCTCCTCCTTGAAAACGCTCGACAGTGTCCACTCGCATATTATCACAACCGTCAAGCATCAGGTTCGTCACCACACCTCTTTGAGCATTATGCGGAGTAACTATGCCAATGCTTTCAGATTTCACGCTGCCAACGATGGCTTCAATTATTTTTGCTTCGACAAGATTCGATTGGAAACTCTCTTGCTCGTCATGTACTACAAGGGCAAGAATGTTCTTCGGTTCCAAGACCACTTTTAGCCCCTCTGTTGAAGGTTCGTCCGAAGACAACATTTGGGTTTGGTCCGAACGAAAATCTATGCCATCCTTGTTGTAAACCCAGTCCCGAAGGAATTTTGCGACAACCTGATGACATCTGTGGGTTTCGCTAAGACGCTCTGTCGGTATGTCTGCCTTTTGCGGCGATTTAATGTGTTCAAGCCCGAGATCTTCTTGACGCAGCAAACGCAGAAAATCCATCCCAGACAAGAATGACGCCATCTCCTCAATGGTTCGTCTGTCTTCTTTTTCCCAATTGTGCGATTGGATTGGGGGGAGTTGCCTATGGTCTCCTGCCACAAGAATCTGAGCATTCTTTTCAATGAATGCTCCAGAGAGAATCAGCTCTGGCAGACGCATCATGCTTGCTTCGTCGACCACAAGCAAGTCGAAGTAGCCTTCATCCCAAGCGGGTTCTTTTCCGCCGATCTTTTTCATTAGGCCATAAAGTCCTGGTGGAGTGACGCATAGAACTAGCGGAAAATTATCGGCTTCTGTGTGCACTAATTTTTCTTGGCTCATTAGTGCATCTTTTATTTCGTTGACCACTTCTTCGTTTTCGTTGTAATTTACGTATGTTATTCCGTCGATTCTTTGCCTAACGGACGCTGTGGTGCTGTTGACGACGCGATAAATTCTGAGATTAGCTAAATCTTGTTTTCCTGTATTGCAGAAGTTTTTCCACGATTTGGCTAACTTGCTAACAAATTCTTGTATTGCCTTGTGCGTCGGAGCAACCATTAAGACTCGGCATTTGGCAGTTTGGCTGTGTGCGGCTATATGGGCGAGAACAGCTAGCTGAAGAGTTTCAGTTTTGCCCGTGCCTGGTGGACCTTGAAGCATGACTATTTGTTCTTTGCCGAAAATCCTTTCTATGAAACGGCTTTGCTCGGGTTTAGGTGGGTGATTTGTGTTGTTGGTCCAATCTAAAAACTTCGCCGCTAGGTCTTTTGGAAGTTGAGTGCGTTCTGAAGGTTTGTTTTTTCCGGCTAAGAAGTCTTGTAGTAGGTTGTACATGGCGTTGTCGGCTGAGTAATCGAGGCATTTGGCTGCTCTTTCTGAAATTATGTCGTCTGCCAATTCGTCCAAAATGTAGGTGCGGCCCTTTTCGAAGAGCTGTAGGTGTTTGCTGTTCATGGCTTTGTTTTTGTCCGTGGTTGGTAGATTGTGCCATGCGCTGTATCTTCTGCTTTTGCCTGTTGGCCAGCTAACTATTTTGAGGGTTAGTTCCATTTTCCGTAAGTCAACTTTTTCAACTATGACCCGAGCTGACTTTTCGACTCCGGATGGTGATCTTTGTTGGGTTTCTTCGTATTGTCCTTGATTGTTTAGTCGGATTTCAGTCGCGACCATCCAGTCGCCTGAGCCAGAGTCGTCTGACCCTTTCACTCTGCAGGCGTTGATGGTGCATTCGGATTTTGCTATCCCGAGTCCTTCGTAGACTAGTTTGCCTTTGACCGTAAAATCTTCGTCTGTTTCTTCGACGTTTGTGCATTCAAAGATCACTGATCTGCCTGTGGCGACTCGTTGGCATGGGAGTAAAGCGTAGTGTTGGTATAGTTGTTGGCGTCTTGCAAAATGCTCCAGGTCCAGGAATTCTCTGCAGCTTCTTTCAAGCGTGGCGTGGCCTAATGTGAATTGGGGAATTTTGGGGATGGCGATGGGTTTTTTTCCTAAACGCCGATTTCGGATGGTGAGTGATCGTTCCAGTTGTTCGAGAGCGAGGCAAAGTTTTGATCCAAGTGCCATCAAGTCTTCTTCGGTAATTCTTCGGGTTTTGATTGGATAATCGCACCACATCCGCTTTTCAACCATTACTTTTTCGAGGCGTTTTACTTGGGTGCTGTCTAGACGGTTTTTGGCTGCCCAGATGTATTCGATCGGAATTTGGTTTCCAAATCGTGCGCGTGCTGGATAGTAGCTTTCTTTTTTTCTGGTGTCTTCAGACCCGAGCAGGAATGACATGGTGCCGTCCGAGTTTCGTGTGTAGGGTAATTCGAAGTTGAAGAAGCCGTCGTAGAAGACCCGTCTAAGGTCTAATGAGGAGCCGTCTTTTCGTTTTGTTGTCCATTGGTAGTTTTCGTAGAGGTTACATTGTTTTAGGATTGGCAAAATGCCTGTACTGTGATATCCAACTGCTTTCCGTAAGAGAACTTCGTCTTGGAGAATGGAAAACATTGGTTGGTCGATGGCTTGCCTAAGGCCTAGTAGATCTTGCACGGCTCGTGCGGTCATTAGGGAAGAGTTTCGTCGAACGGCGTCCATGAGATGGTCTCTTTCTTGTCGTGAGAAGAAGTATAGGTGGATGGGTGCTTCGTCTGGGCTTCCTATTTCCTTTGCTACCTCATTGATGGCTCTGGTTAAGTCTATAAAGAAGGCTTCTAGCAGGTTTTTTTCTTCGGTTAGGCATTCTTTTTGTTCTTTGGCTAGGTTGGCGATAGTTCTCGATAGGCTGATTGGTTCGCCTCTGCAACGGGTGCAGCTGACTCGCGCGCTTATCATTGAAATTATGTTTAGTAGATAGTCCCATTGGACATGGAAGTATATGCGGATCATGCCGTCGGGTTTGAACAAGAGCCCAGTGTCTGCGCCGTCTTGAGGGCTGTCTTCCGGCAGAGTTCCGTATCCTGTGCCGGATAGCCATGGCATGTTTCTGACTTTGTTTGTGTGTTGGCTGGTGGGTCTTATGCCTAACAGCATGTATTGGGCTCTTTGGATTAGTCTATCCAGTTTGGCTCCAATTACGGGATCTGCGGTTAGTAGTTGAACTTTTTGTGGTTCTAAAGCTGCTACTTCGTTGAAGTTGTAGGGGCGAAGTTCGTCTGGTTTTGGAACGGCTTTTAGTTTAGCAAGGTCTTCTAGTCGGTGAATTCCGTGCTGTCTTAGTGCCTTTTGTTCTCCCCGGGTTAGGTTGAGTAATGCAATGCTCTCTGATTCTACAGCTCTGACAACGCAGCACTCGTTAAACCCGCAATTATCGCACCTCCAGGAAAGATGATAGTCCACCTGTGCAAGCGTTCTGTTGTGGATTCGATAAAGTTCGCCGCTTGTGCTGAGTAGTCTTTGAACATCTTGGATTAGGGGATCAAGCTTGAAGGATGGAAGGCTGTTTGGGTCAAGGTTGATCAGATCCGATTCCTTGTTTATCACGCCGCCCTCGAAATCAACATTTGATGCAAGGTTTCCTAGTGCTTCAGAAAGTAACAGCACGTAGATTGCGACTTGTATGCGGTGGGCGGTTTGTTCTTTCCATGAGGATTTTATTTCAAAAATTCGAACTTTTATCTTGCCGTCTTTGAGTGGCCAGACGCCTATAAGATCGGCTATTCCTTTCACGTCCCACATGCCTATGTGACCCATCATGGGCGCTTGATAGATCAAAACGGGTTTGTACTCCGCGTTGGCTTCTGAGGAAAGTGCTTTCATCAAAATCGCCTTTAGGTCTTGTAGCGATTTTGGCCAAGCGTTTTGCCATGTGTTCGTTTTTGGGTCGTAGCAGCTGAAATCCTGGTAATTGGCTGCTTTGTTTCTTAGTTCTTGGACAGTTTTTTCTTCGAGTTGTTTTCCTGCTGCGTAAAGCAGTGGACTCAGAGGTTTATGGAAGGCTTCAGGCCATGCTTTCTTCTTTTCTTCGTCATCTTCAAATCTGAGTTTGAAGTATCGAGGGCAACAATCGAAGCGAATAAACTCGGCTATGCCTGATGCGTCAAGGGAGGGTAAATCGAAACAGGAATTCGTCGATTCCTTTGAGTTTTTCCCATAAATGCTTGGTGTTCCTGTTTCCCCTTCCAAAGCCTTGACTTCCTGATTGTGAACAAATGGTTAGGTTGTTTAAATGCTGAGTCATTTTTTAAGGATTGTTTAAACATGGCTCGCAATTTCAATTAGACTAAACTTGCGAATATTCTCTGAAGAACGAATCTTATGACTAGAGTTTTTCAAGTGTTCACGGATTCTATTCAAAGCTGTGTTCAGGGCGATCGGATTGATTTGCTTCGTTCTTGGCTGCCAAATATAATGAATAGGATGAGTTTGGAAGCAAAAGGTTAATCTGGAAGCGTGTCGTGATCGGTTGATTGTTTGCCGGCCATAGGGCGCGGGTTCCACCTGATCCCATTCCGAACTCAGAAGTTAAACCGTGTTCCGTTCCTCGTTGTAGTCTGGTCTTCGGCCACGCGAATCGAGGAAAGCTGGCAACACTTCTACTCTTTCATTTAATATGAGAAATGGCATTTTTGGGTCATGATTTTGGCTTGAATTCAGTTTTGACTGTTTTTGGCTATTGAAATGTTTAGGGTTGAATGGATTGCTTATGCTGGCGAGAACTTGGCTATGGGTTTACTGCTATTTTCGTCAAGGCAAAGCAGTATTTGTATACTGTTTATAACGATCTAAGCGACTTCGCAGTCAACGTTCGCCAGTTTCAGAATGTGCAAAACCTTTGTCGATCGTGAGTTGGGCTGGACGGTTTGGACCCCGGTCATTTGTCGGGACATTGATTTTTTCAATCGTCGCGACAATGGGGAAAAAGCTTGTTTTTGGGTTTAACGCGGGTTGCTTTTTGTGAAAGCAGTTTTTTGGCAATTGTCCTGCGATTGTCCCATTGTGCTAGATGTAAGCCTGAAGTCTGCCGCAAAGGGCGACGAGGTTGCGCAAGATGTGCGTTTTTGTGCTCTTAACCAGGAAGCAGCGAAGCGGGCGAGTGGCTTTTGGAAGATGCTGAAAGCGCCGTAGTTATCCGGAGGTAGGGGGTAGTATGTTCGCAGCTTGGGTTTTTTTTAATGTTCAACATTGCAAAATCTTGGTTTTGGGGGTTGAAGCTGTTTGCTTTTTGGTAATGCAGCTTTTTTGTAAGTGTTCAGGCAATGTTCAAATCTATGTTCGCGATGCAGAAAATCAATGTTCAGCCAATGTTCAACATAGGTAAGCCAGTCCTGAGTTAACGGGCCGGGACGAGTTTGGACCCCGGTCATTTGTCCCGACAATGGATTTTTGCATTGTGGGACAATGGTGAAACCAGGTGTTCAGGGTGTAATGCAGGTTGGTTTTTGTTAAAGCAGTCTGCCTGCAATTGTCCACCATTGACCCAATTGGGTCAATGCGAAACGGGATCTGATGCTGGGGGTTTTGGTTCCCCTCGGTCATTTTAGTTCGCGCATAAGCGATGCGGTGCTTCTAAGCCAAGGTACAGCCGGTTGAATTAGCCCGAATCCATCTGTTACGGATAACGGTTCTCATTTTGCTCCATTGCACGTGTTTTTTCGCTTTTTTGCAGAAGGAAGATGAGTGTTTTCTGTTCAGGTTTGGTGCTTTCAACTAGAAAACCCTGACATAATATTAAGCAAGCTTTATTTC
>DATJPJ010000267.1:0-3834 GCA_035506455.1 Candidatus Nanoarchaeia archaeon | reverse complement strand
CCAAGACTTGCAAATATTGCTTGGAAACGACTACCAAGTCAAAAACTTCGGAGTAGTCGGCGCAACAATTCTACTTAACACAGACAGACCCTACCTCAACCAAACCGCATGTTCCCAAGCTGAACTCTTTCAGCCTCAAGTTGTAGTTATCATGCTAGGTACTAACGATGCCCGCTCCAACATCTACCCAAACAGTGAAAACCTAGAAGCCAATTTCGGATTGCTAATTGCCGCCTTTCAATCTCTGACGAGCCACCCCAAAATAATCGTGGCGACGCCCCCTCCAATATACAACAATACACTAAGTCTAAATGCTTCAGCTCTGGTGCAAGGCGTAATTCCCCGCATCGAACAAGAAGCAAAAACACTAAACGTCCCAACCGTTAATGTTTATGAACCTCTGCTTAACCATCCCGAGTTTTTCCCAGATGGAGTGCATCCTAACAGCGCAGGTGCTGAAAAAATCGCACAGATAGTTTTCGGAGCAATCGCCTCAATAAGGATTAGCGTGTTACCCCAATGAATACCTTGATTTAACAAAAAAACACAAGCACCCAACATTTTGGTAGCTAAGCCTAATATTTTTGAAAAAAACCACTCTGGTAGCGAAGATTTGGGCTGGATTTGGGCATAATTTTGAAAAACTTTAATAACAAAAACCGCCCATGACAATGACTCAGCAAGAATAAGGATGAGGAAGAGAATTGAACAAACGAATAGCAGTTATCGTCTTGATCGCCATTTTGGCAATTTCTTCATGCATGCTTCTTGGTATACCCAAAGCCAAGGCAGACATGACTGATGTTAAGATACTAAGTTACTCTACCTATGTGAGTCCAGCTGACAGCTACACAAGCTACGCGGGAGACTTCATAGTAGTCGGCGAAATACAAAACCAGGGCACCGAAATATTCAACCTCCCGCAAATAACCGCCGTAGCATATACTTCAGACGGAACACCCCTTGCAAGCAGCGGCAGTTCCGCATACGTGAAAGATTTGCTTCCAGGGCAAAAAGCTCCATTCTACATCGATTTCACGACAGATTCCGCTGATCCAAACGGCAACTATTCAGGAACTTTAGGTTGGATTCCCGTTCTTGACCATGTCTCACTTTCATTATGGGCAGAAAACGCCACTGACTCAATGTACCGAGGTCTAGTTGTCGCAGGCTCAACCTCCTACAGCGTAGGAGGAGTATACTCAGTAACAGGATACATACAAAACACGGGCGGCAATCTAACCGGCAACGTCTGGGCAGTAACAACATTCTACAACTCTACCGGAGGAGTCGTTGCAGCAAACTACACAGTTTTCCTAACCCATTCTTTAGCGCCAAATGCATCAGTTCCCTTCACCGCAACACCAATGGATAATACCCCCGCATTGTCAAGCGAAATTACAAGTTACTCAGTAATCGTCCAAAACATGGACTACCAACCTCCAGCATCAACAACTCCAACACCCACAAGCGCCGTCTCAACTCCCACCCCCGTTGTCACACAATCAACTCAACCTACCGCATCACCATCCCCACAAGGGGGTTCAGACACACTGCTTTATGCTGGCATCGGCGTAGTCGTCATTGTAGTAGCCATAGCAGCGATGCTCTTTATTAGAAAACGAAGAAGCTAACTCCCAAAAACCAAACCTGGCCCTCGCCTCCAAAAGGGCGAGGTAATTTATTCTTTTATTTTCTTATCTTCTGAAAAGTTATCGCTAAAAACTTTCCCGTCGACTCCAATTCAAGATTATCCTAAAGTCTTACATTTTTCAAATATCTGTTCCACAAGTAAGCTGCAGCATACCCCGCCGAGATGCCGCTTCCTGCAGAAACGAAAACCACCAGCCCGGATATCATAGGAGTCATGTTCATTGGTGTCAACTGAATAATTTGAGGATAAACGGCAAACACGTAGTAACTCGAAAAACCAATAATAACAGTGCTAAAAGTCATGGCAAGCACAACTTTCGTTTTGTCAGCAGCGGCGTCAGCCGGGTAAGCCTTGAAAGCAAGGAAGAAGAAATCAACCAGTAACCCATACAGAAAGGTGAACACAAAAGTAAAAGGGCCAAACGCAGGTCTCGATATGGCAGACAAAATACCCCCGACCAAACCGACGTAAGTTGCTCCACCTCTCCCAACAAATAGGACGGCTAAAGCCAAAATGACAGCTTGAACGACGATTAGAAGACTGCTTATTGGCGGAGGCACGAAGAAGTTGGTCACAAATATTATCGAGCTGAACAGAGCAGTTATGAATAGTTGCTTGGCTCTTTGCACGCTTTTGCCTAGTCCCCACAAAATACATATTGGGCTAAGCTAAAAACCTTAAGAAACGAATGTTAAAAACTAGTACGGCTATTGAGGACGAAAATTTGGTGAGCTCGAAAATTGTGCTTCACCCTTCTTG
Source organism: Candidatus Nanoarchaeia archaeon (assembly GCA_035506455.1). Taxonomy (GTDB): domain Archaea; phylum Thermoproteota; class Bathyarchaeia; order Bathyarchaeales; family Bathycorpusculaceae; genus JADGNF01. The sequence goes on along the minus strand of DATJPJ010000267.1, from coordinate 1,421 downwards.
AATCATATCGCACCAGATTTTTCTAAAACGAACGCTATGTTCCTGATGGCTGATTAGTCTTGTCTTGTTCAGTGGAAGGCAAGCTTAGTTTCTTTCCGCACTTGACACAGTAATCGGCGGACGGCGAGTTTTTTTCTCCACAGTTTGAGCAGATAATCGGTGCTTTGTAAACGTTCTTTTGGATATTGTTTCGTGCTGTTTCAAAGGCTCCTTGAAGTTCTCTTGCAGCTATGTTGAAGGCTTTCTCCATTTCCAGACTCATACGAGTGAATGCTTCTCTCATTTCATCCGATGGACTAGTTGCCGCACCCGTCGCCGTTTTTCCAGACATATCCATAACTTTTGTTCCACAATTAGGACAGAACGCTGCGTCGTCAGGAAGCTTTGTTCCACAAACATGGCAGTATTGCATGTTTACACCAAAATCAAGTGTCCACTAAAAGGATTTAAGGTTTATCGGAACGACTACGATCCTAAGAAAAATTGTTCTCAGAATCTGAGTCTATGCTTTGGCTGAGGATTCTCTCCCATCTCTTTGGCAAGTTGCTCTAGGAGAGCTCGCTGTTGGGAAGTAACTTTCTCGGGAACTATTATGGCTATGCGAACCAGCAAGTCACCTTTTCCGTAGCCTCGGAAACGGGGCATGCCGCTGCCTCTGAGCCTTATGTTCTCCCCCGCTTGTGTTCCTGGATGAATCTTGACAGTCGCTAATCCTTCTATCGTGGGAACTTGGGATTCGCCACCTAAGACCGCTGTGGGATAGCTTATCGGTAAGATGTAGTGCAGGTCGTCGCCGTCTCGGACAAACTGGTCATTAGGCAGTATGTGAACGAGAACGTAGAGGTCGCCTGGTTCACCCCCTTCGGAGGCCATATCGCCTTCGCCCTTGAGCCGTAATTGGTAGCCTTCGTCTATTCCGACAGGGATTTTGACAGTAATTTTTCTCTTCTTTCTAATTAGGCCCGTACCTCGACAGTTTGGACAGGGCCTGTCAATTATTGCTCCTCTCCCCCTACAAACCGGGCAACTAGTTACTTGAACAAATGTTCCAAAAGCGCTTCGCCTAGCCGTTTGAACTCTGCCAGCTCCTCCACATCGAGGGCAAGTTTTGGGCTGTGTTCCAGGCGCAGCTCCATTACCTCCACAGACATCGCACTTCTCTGTTCGGGGGACTTCAATTTCCTTTTCTGTGCTCTTCGCTGCTTCTTCCAATGTTATACTGAGCTCATAAAGCAGGTCTTGTCCACGATTAGAACGCTCGTTGTAACTGCTGCCACCAAAGCCTCCTCCTCCGCCGCCTCCGAAAAATACTCGGAAGATATCGCTAAAGCCTCCGCCTAAGTCTCCGAAGATATCGCTGAAGTCGGCTCCTCGGAATATGTCTTCTTCCGAGTAGCGTTGATCAAATCCTGCATGTCCAA
>DATJPJ010000266.1:0-9017 GCA_035506455.1 Candidatus Nanoarchaeia archaeon | reverse complement strand
TTGTCAAGTGTCTTTGCGAGTTTTTCCGTCATCCCTTCTCCGCTCAATAGCGCTACGCTTCGTTTCATTAGCGCCTTAGGTTCTATAAGACTTTTGCAGTTAGCTTATAAACTAAATATAAGTTCCAGTATCTATTTAGTTATTGATAACTTCGAATTAGCTTTCATAGTCGTTAAGCGATCTGAAATTATTCTGGTTATGTTTTTTCTGAATTCAATTAGCCGGCACATTTTTCGTTTCTAAAGAGCCTGTTATTTCTAATTGGGTTAGCATTAAAATTTTTTGAACTATCATGCTTTTGCCGGTTGGCTTATGAAAAAGCCTCACGCGATTGGATTTACCTTAGCATTATGTTGCAGGCGCTGGCACCAGTTTCTTTTTCTGCGTTGTTTATGCCAGAAAAGTGCGTATTGTTATGTGTCTATATAGGCACAATAGTCTAAGGAGAATATCTCTTAATTGTAGGCGCACAAAGCTGAATGCAAGCGTGAAGTACATGAAAAAGGATGTTTCCCTGAATTTTTCTTGTCCTATGTGTAAAGAAACTTTCGAATTTGACCAAGTGGGAGAATATGAGTTGGTTTTCTGCCCAGTCTGCGGGATAGATTTCATGACTGTTCGAAAAGGTCAAACGATAGTTCTTGAATCCATAGTATCAACTCCAGAGAAATCAGAGTTGAAAGCTCAGGAGCTCTTCTGAACGAGTTAAAATGTGGGATGAAATTATGAAAGTAAAATGCGTGGAGTGCGAAAATAATTTCGATGTCTACCCTGAGAATTTTTCAAACTATGAAATAGTTTTCTGCCCATTCTGTGGGTTGGATCATCAGGTTCTCAAGAAGACCAGCCTAATTACAGTGAAACCCCTTAATTGTGGGAACTCAGATCTTGGCCTGCTACAGTATTCCCAAATTCATCGGAATACGACTTAAGGCAGGTTTTTAACTGACAAAAGAGCCCAATAGACTCTATGAAAGAAGTTGAAGTGAAGATTCTAGAAGTCAATCGAACACAGATTGAGAAAGCTCTCACAGCTTTGGGTGCCCAGAAAATTTTTGACGGCTTGATCCATACGTTGCTTTTTGATTTTGACGATTGCTCAATAATCAGAGCAAAGGACGTCTTAAGACTAAGAAAAGAAGAAAACAGAACCGAGTTAACTTACAAGAAGGTTAGCTTCACGGAGACTGCCAAAATAGCAGAAGAATATACAGTTGAAATTTCAAGTCTCGAAACTATGAAGAAGGTCTTGGAAAACTTGGGGCTGTCAGTAATTGAAAATTTGCAAAAGCACCGAACAAGTTACACACTGAATCATGCTCGGTTCGATATTGACCATTACTTGGAAGAGTTCGAGTACATTCCAGATTTCTTGGAGATAGAGGCTGAAAATACCGACATGATTTACAAGTACGCTGAACTTTTAGGCTTCAGCCCCGAAAAATGCTTACCCTGGTCTACCAACGATATTATCAAATACTACGCCAGAAAAACTCGTTCCTAATCTCGCATTTATCGTCCCAAATTCAAAGATTCGAAAACGCTTAACAAGTCCGCGAAAAAAAAAGCGGTAATCAGATTTTATGCTTCGGGCTTTTGCGTGCTATTGGAAGGGGTTTGATCTGAATCAGCGGATGCTGCAGGTTTTGTCGTCGTCGTAGGCTTGGCGGAGGTTGCAGTTTTTGGGACAGACTTCGGCTTTGGATTGCGTTTTGTTTTTGCATTCTTTGCTGCGGCAACGGGAGTAGTAGTTTTTAATTTTGCGGTAGATGTTGTTTTCCTTGAGACTTTTGCATTTTTCTTCTTTGAACCATTCCAGAGTGGGGACTCGCCGTGTTCGAGGACATATTTATCCATCAGTTCTTTTTGCATGGTTTTCGGCTTGTCGCAAATTATCCAAGTAATCGCCGCTTTTTCAATGTAGCCGTTCTCAAAGAGGTCGGCGTTGATTTTTTTGGTGTTCTTGCTGCCGTAGCCACTTAAGTATCCGCCTAATATCCGTCTAGTTGGTCTCTTTGACCGCCCAATGTACAAAATATCGGAGGTTGCTTTTCCAGTAAGTGTTGTATCTATTATTGCAAAGACGCTGCTTTTGTTAAATGGCAAGCTTGAGAATGAAATGGATTTCATTGAACTTGGTTCTGAAAAACCGCTTTCCTTTAAAGTATTAGAATTCATGAATTCTAGTTTCTTTGAGTGTGATTTAACTCTTGCTACGGGTGTTTTTGGTTGAAGTATATAGAGAATATAGGTCTATATATTCTATTTTCGAAGAATTTAACTGCAACTTCACTCGTAAGAAAACGCGAGGATTTGGCCACATGGACAAAAAGGTTCCGCTTTTTGAATACGAAACATTCGCAGTTCGCAGGGCGAAATCGGTCGAAGTTGATACGCCAAGGAAGCACGACCGCTGAACCTATTTACTTCGGGCTCTTTGAAGTATCATTTAAATAGATTACTTGATAAGTAACGAAAGCCAATATTTCCCATTCTCCGAACCACCAACGCTTCGAAATGATGGAAAATTGCTGGGTGAAAAAGCTTGTTAGACGCAAACATCAATTCTGATGCAACAGATAACGTGAACCAGAAGAAATCACTTGATGACCCAAGTTACTTCATTAACAGGGAACTTAGCTGGGTGAGGTTTAATGCCCGTGTCCTCGAAGAAGCGCGTGATTTGTGGCACCCGTTACTTGAAAGGGTGAAGTTTATCGCGATCTGCGGAAGCAACCTTGACGAGTTCTTCATGACCAGAATCCCTCGGTTAATGAAGAAAATTAACAAGGGATCTCAGGATAAATCCATGGATGGAATGACCTCCATTGAGCAAATCGAGGCTACTCGGAAAGAAATACTTCCGCTGATCGAAAAACACGGTGAGTGCTGGAGAAATGAAATCCGCCCAGCGTTAGAAAAAGAAGATATTGAAATTATAGACTACTGCGATCTTTCAGAAAGAAGGAAAGAAACGCTTCGTGAATTTTTCAAGAACTCTATCTTACCATCATTGAAGATACCCAAAGAAGGATTTAACGCCGGAGCTATCGAAAGCCTTCATGTAACACTTTTTGTCTCAGGCTTTCCTGAACAAGATTCATGCTATTTGATTGATGTCCCTACTGAAAAGTTTGGACGACTGATAAGGATACCAAGGGGCTCAGAAAGCCGAGAATCGAACGGGGAAATAAAAGAAATCGAATACGACTTCGTTTTCTTGGAAGATTTAATATCAAACAGCTTGGACTTAATTTTTCCGAATGAAAAAAACCTCCGAGCATATGCTTTTAGACTTACGCGGAATGGAGAAATAGACATTCTAATGGATGAATCTGCGGATTTCCTCAGCGCCGTTAAGAAGAGTCTCTCCAGCAGAAGGGCAGGTTTCCCAAGCAGAGTGGAGTTTGAAAAAGAAATTCCACCATTCATAAGGGAAGCCATAACTACGGCTTTAGGCTTGCCAGACTACCTAATTTATGAGTTTGACGGCCCGCTTGGACTCGTTGACCTTTGGCAGCTTCACAAAATAAACCGCCAGGATCTCAAAGACAAGAGCTTCCTGCCATCTATCTCGCCTCTGTTAACCCCTGAAAAGAACTTGTTGGAAACCGTATCAAAGCGAGACTTCGTGCTTTACCATCCCTACGATGGTTTCGAAGTAATAGTTGATCTCCTCAGAGAGGCTGCCTTGGACAGCAATGTAATAGAGATATGTATAACGATGTATCGAATGGATCATAAATCACCTATCGTGGACGCTTTAATAGAAGCGGCAAAAAGGGGCAAAAAAGTAACAGCTATCGTCGAGCTGAAAGCTAAATTCGATGAAGAAAACAACATTCTTCTAGCTTCAAAGCTTAGAGATGCTGGCATAAATACGATTTACAACTTTCCAAATTTCAAAGTTCATGCCAAGTTGTGCCTTATAGTGAGCAGAGAGAAAACAGGGCTTGTAAGATACTCTCATATTGGATCAGGCAATTACAATGCAGTCACAGCAAAAATTTATGGCGACATAGGTTACCTGACAGCAAGCCATGAAGTTGGAGTGGAGCTTGAGGAACTTTTCAATGTACTGATAAGTGGACTTCCAGATGAAAAAGAAAAGGAATTCAAGCACTTACTGGTAGCCCCAAAAACGCTAAAAAGCGAAATCCTTAGGCGAATAGACAACGAAATCGACTTTCACCACAAAACGGGTAGAGGTTACCTTGCGTTTAAACTAAACAATTTAGAGGAAAAGGACGTCATCAAAGCTCTTTACAAGGCTTCAAATGCAGGGATCAAGATTGACCTGAATGTTAGGGGACTTTGTTGCCTTAAGCCGGGGATAAAAGGAGTCAGCGAAAACATTTCAGTGATTTCCATAGTTGGCCGTTTCCTTGAACATGCTCGCATTTATTATTTCCACGACGGAGAAGAAAGTGAAGTCCTAATTGGTAGCTCTGACTTAATGTTTAGAAACCTCAATGAAAGAATCGAGGTTCTCTTTAGCGTTCCCGATCCACATTTGCGTCAAGCAATTCTTGAATATATGCTGAAAACATCTCTTCGAGACAATGTTAAAGCTAGAAGACTACTTACAGATGGAACATATGAGAGAGTTCTTCCCAAGGATGGCGAGCACGTCGTAAACTCGCAATTATGGCTCATCCAAAACAGGGGCATATGGAATGAGTACTCCTCTTAGTCCTAGCCTGTATGGGTCCAACGCCGGGTATTGCAAATTCGGAGGCGAAAAACTCGCCACACTTCTAAGAGCCTTTGAAGCCCCCATCGAAGGGGTTCTAGAAAACCAAGATATTGAATTTGTACATAAAATGCGAGTTGCATCGAGAAGAATTCGCGCTGCGATGCCTCTTTTTCAAACCTGCTGTCCAAAGAGGAAATACAAGAAATGGCTTTTCGAAGTCAAGAAAGTTACGCGCCTTCTTGGGGAAGCAAGAGATCTTGACGTTCAAATCGCATATGTAAAAAATTATGTTGAAAAATTGAACTCCCCGGCTGAAAAAACAGCCATGCAACCTTTGCTTAGAAAACATCAAGAACGTCGGATTATCATTCAAACGACTGTTGCTAATGGTTTAATGGAGCTGCAAGACTCGGGCATATTGAGTGAAATGGGAAAGTTCTGGGAGGATACAGCCCAAAACCTCGAGGGTGCAACGATTGATGCATCTGTGCTGGAACAAGCCTACTGGCATATTTCCCCCAAACTTGACGACTTTTTGGCTTTAGAGAAGTATGTCCGCCAAGAAGATGCTAACCTTAAACACCATGAGATGAGGATCAAGGCAAAGTGGCTTCGCTATACTCTGGAGGTATTTGCCTCTCTTTACAAAAACGAGTTGAGAGAGGAGATAGAAACTGTAAAGACCTTTCAGGATGTTTTGGGTGAGATGCATGATTGCGATGTTTGGATTGGTTACCTCCCGAAATTTTTAGCTGAATCAAAAGAAATGCAACCCGCAATCTCTTCTGAGGAAATAGAAGCGACCTTAAACTTCTTATCTTTCATTAAAGACAGCAAGAAAAAAAATTACGAACAATTTGTTCAAATGTGGGATGAACAAAAACGAGATGACTTTTTTGGTAAACTTAGAGAAAACGCGAGAACTGGATCGGTGCTTAACGAAAACAAGATAAAACAAGTTATTTCTAATCCGAACATTAGAATTGCAATTATTTCCGATATTCACGCTAACTTGCAGGCACTGGAAACTGTAATTCAGGATGCCGAATCTAGGGGAGCCAACATTTTCTTGAACGCCGGAGATTCTATTGGTTTTGGGGCTTTTCCCAATGAAGTTCTCGAGTTACTTTATTTGAAAAAGGTAGTTAGTGTAATTGGAAACTTTGATTTGGAAGTAATCAAAAGTGATGTTAAGAGTAAGAATGAAAAAAAGATCGCTTTGGATTTTGCAAGAAAAGAACTAAACAAAACACTTGAATCTTACCTTCGCTCTCTGCCCTTTGAGGTTACGCTGGAGATTAATGACAAGATATTTTTCCTGGTACATGGAAGTCCTAAATCCATTGAAGAACATATTTATCGTGACACACCAGTCGAAAGATTAAGGGATCTTGCTAAAGTAGCAAATGCAGATCTGATTATTGTTGGTCATTCTCATGAACAATACAATAGACTGGTGGATGGCATTTCATTCATTAACCCCGGCAGCGTGGGACGACCAGGCGATGGAAAACCACAAGCTGCTTATGCAATGGTAAGTTTCAACCCATTTCAGATTGAATTAATTCGAATTGATTACGACTTTGAGGGGGCAGCGAATGGATTGCGTAGGAAAGGGTTGCCGGAAAGTTTCGCTCAAATGGTAATCCGTGGCTTACCACTAGAGAAAATCATTCAAGAGGACAAAACGAAAAAAGATGAAATGGTGCGGGATTGCGATAGGGTAGCAAAAGTCTGTCAAGACATCTCGAAAAGTTACATGCAAGAACTGGAACATTGTGAGCAGGTTGAGAAACTTGCTCTAACCCTTTTTGATGCTCTTAAACCGTTGCATCGACTAGGGTCACGGGAAAGATGTTGGCTAGAGTGCGCGTCAATTCTACACGACGTTGGCTTATCAAAGGGGAATGGTGGCGCACACCACAAACTTTCGATGCAGTTGATTCTAAATAACCCCGCTTTTCCGTTTACATCTGAGGAAAGGAGAATCATCGCAAGCATAACCAGATATCACAGGAAAGGGTTTCCTAAACGAAAACATTACAACCTGTCAACCTTCGATCGAGTGATTACTAGAAAGATGGCTCAGCTTTCCAGCATCCTGCGTGTCGCTGACGGATTAGATTATGCACATGAATCGTTTGTTAAAAGCTTGAAAGTTACAATCGGCCTAAACAGAATATATGTTGAATATTTTGCATCCGCACAGTCAAGTTTAGATGAGCAGGCTTTTAATAAGAAAAAGGACTTATTTGAAAAAGTCTTCCGGAAGAAATTGGTGCTGACATGGACGCAACAGTAAAGGCAGAAGGACAGGTTGTTGGGTTCGTAGACATCGGAACAAATGCAGTACGTCTTTTAGTAGTTAGAATAAACCCTAACTTCACTTACAACGTAATTAGCCAAGAGAAAGAAGTCATTCGACTGGGCGAACAGGAATTCAAAGATAATCTTCTAAAGCCTGCGGCTATGGAGCGCACCATTTTCGTATGTGGAAAATTTGTAAATCTCGCCAAAACCTATGGAGCAACTAACATTACAGCCGTCGGAACTTCGGCTATTCGCGAGGCACGTAACCAATCGGAATTTCTTCAGAGCCTTTTCGACAAAACTGGACTGAACGTACACGTTATTTCTGGAAAAGAAGAAGCGAGACTGATTTATTTGGGTGTTGCGAGCGGAATAGACATTGGCGAAGAGAAAGCTATTTTCATAGATTTAGGAGGAGGCAGCACTGAGGTTGCCATTGGAGATCAATATAGGCTCTATTATGCTCATAGTCTTATGCTTGGAGCCATTAGGTTAACGTCACAGTTTATTGGCGAAGGGTGGACTGACCCCATTTCCAACATCGTATACAAGCAAATGAAAACTTATGTCAGCAACCATGCTTCTAAGGTTAAGGCAATAGTTCAAGAATGTGGGGCGAGACGCGCGTGGGGATCGTCTGGTACTATAATTAACTTAGCCGAAATAGCGAGCAAGATGCAGAAGAAAAACGGAAACGGCGACAAACTATTCCTTTCTCGAAAGAGCTTGAAAAAATTGGCGACTACGCTTTGCTCGTTGCCGCTTGAAGAGAGAAAAAAAATTCCAGGCATAAATCCTTACAGAGCGGACATCATAATTGCAGGCGCTGCCATAGTCGAAGCTCTAATGGAAGATTTTGGCTTGGAGGAAATTTGCGTAAGTCACAAAGAGTTAAAAGATGGCTTGCTTGTTGACTACCTTTCGAATTTTGAAGGCTATCGTGAACTCCAAAAGTCTCCAACTCGCAAACGAAGCGTGTTGCAACTTGGAAGGTCATTTAACTTTGACGAGAAACACTCTGAAACAGTCTCCGCGTTAGCCCTCCAACTGTTTGACAGCGCAAAGCAAATCGAATTGCATGACTTAGGCGACAACGAGCGAGAACTCCTCAGTCATGCTGCAATGTTGCACGATATTGGCGACTTCATTTCTTTCAATGACCACCACATTCACTCTCATTATATAATAAGCAACGCGGAACTTTATGGTTTTGACAAGCCGGAAATTGCGATAATGGCGAATATAGCGCGTTTCCACAGGAAAAAACTTCCATATAAGAAAGCGTTGAAAACAACAGGCCTTGATGATGAATCAAAGAGCGAAATCGTTATTCTTTCGACGTTTCTTAGACTCGCCGAAAAACTAGATAGGAGCCACGCTTCCTTAATAAAGAAAGCAGAGTTCAGCAACATGAGGAAAGACAGTATTCTGCTAACTTTTTATTCCGATACAGACTGCAGTTTAGAGGAGTGGAGCATAGTCCAAAACAGACAAGCCTTCTATGAAGCGTTCAAAAAACGTCTAGAGGTACATTGTGCTGTATCATCTAGCAAGTAAATTTGAGAGCCTGTTTCTTTTAGACATAATTAAAAAGAGAAAAAAAGTTGAAATTTTTATTCTTTTTTGAGTTGTTTCTTGGCTTTTTCTAATGCATCCAATTGCTCTTTGGATAGAACTGGATATTTTAGTTTTAAGTTTTCAATTTGGGAAACAATGATTTCAGATATCGCCGCGTGTGCCACCCATTTTTTGTCGGCGGGAATCACATACCACGGTGCCCATTCGGTGCTTGTCTGGTTGAGAACATCCTCGTAGGCGTCCATATATTCGGGCCATTTTTCTCTTTCGGATAGGTCGGTTAGTGAAAATTTCCAGTTTTTATCTGGATCTTCAAGTCGTTTGAGGAAGCGGTCTTTTTGGTCATTCTTGCTCACGTTTAGAAAGAATTTCAACACTATCGTACCATTTCGGACCAAATGTTGTTCGAACATGTTTATGTCTCCGTAGCGTG
>DATJPJ010000265.1:0-7086 GCA_035506455.1 Candidatus Nanoarchaeia archaeon | reverse complement strand
AGGCCCTTAGCCCAGTTGGACCCAGGTTTCAGGTACCTGTACTGGCCAGGATTCAGAAGCCGTTCACAAGCTTTCGCTCTTGCGGCTTCCTGTGTTTTTATTAAACAGTCGAGACCCCTTTGTCACTGCGACCTGCTCTCAACAGCACGAGGCTGAAAGAGCAGGCACCCCTTATACCAAAGGTACGGGGCTAAATTGCCGAGTTCCCTCGCATTAGTGTATACCCGACACGCCTTAGGTTTCTCGCCTAGGGGCACCAGTGTCGGTTCTAGGTACGATCACAAAGGATCCTTCCTATTACCCTTTTCAGTGGCTCCAGAAATTAGCTGAACCATCCTAAAACGGGTGGCTCTTCCTGTTTTCGCCTGGTTCTCGCCATTACGGCACTCCCCAGGTTTATGCAGTTAAACAAGACGACAGTCCTGCTCAGCTTATCCCGAAACGTTCGGTAATAGGCTTGCGTTGCCGCGTGTACCTTTGTGGTTCCGGAATTTTAGCCGGATTCCCTTTTTCGGCGTGATCGGTTGAGTCACGTCTTAGGATCGACTTACCCCCGGCTGAAGATCGTTGCCGGGGAACCCTGGCCCTTTCGGCGGAGAAGATTCTCACTTCTCTTTGCTGTTACTACCACCGGGATCCGCAATCCTAATCGGTCCACTGGACCTTACAGCCCAGCTTCTGCCCAACTAGGACGCCACCCTACCAGCACATTTCTGTGCTCTGAGGTATCGGTAGCTGGCTTAGCCCCGTCAATTTTCGGGGCCGTTAGCCTCGGCGGGTGAGCTGTTACGCTTTCTTTGAAGGATGGCTGCTTCTAAGCCTACCTCCCCGCTGTCTGAGGCTGACGACGCCCTTCGGTTTGACATTTAGCCAGCATTTGGGGACCTTAACCTCAGTCTGGGTTGTCCCCCTCTCGGTCGTGGAGCTTACCCCCACTAACCCGTTTCATGAAGTCTACGGCGCGAGTGGATTCGGAGTTTGAAAGCAAAGTGGACCCTTTCGGATCCTTGTTTTCCAATCAGTGCTCTACCCCACTAGCTACCTCGTTCAAGACTAGACTGAGATCTACTTCGGGTGGAACTAGCTATCACCAGACTAGATTGGTCTTTAGCCCCTATCCCCAGGTCTGAGGAACGAATTGCACGTCAGAACCCCTACGAGCCTCCATTAGGCTTTCGCCTAACTTCGCTCTGCCCAGGGATAGATCGTCTGGTTTCTAGTATGTATGCTTGTGACTCCGGGCCCTTTCAGACCCTGCACCTGGCCTTGCGGTTGCGTGCGTATTGGTTTCCCTATGCTTACGAGTTTGATGCTCTTAGGCTTGCCACAAGCATAAACTCCCCGGCCCGTGTTTCTAGACGGAACGCGTAACCCTAGTCCCCTTCCCTTGTACTACCACTTCACAGTGGATTCCTTCGGGAAGGATCTACCCTTCCGGGCTGCACACGTCTGTTACTGTCTGGTTTCAGGCACTTTTCACCCCCATTCCGGGGTACTTTTCAGTTTTCCGTCACCGTACTAGTGCGCTATCGGTCTTGAGGCGTATTTAGTCTTGGGAGTTGGTGACTTCCGATTTTCCGCACCAAAACCATGGTACGGTAGTCTGGGACTCCTGCCTAACTCATGCTGGTGTTTGCTTGGGGGGCTGTCACCCTCTTTGGCGGGCCTTTTCAGGCCACTTCAGCTTTTCCAGTGAAGAGGAAGCTGGGCCCTTAACCCTACATCTCCCGCGGCTTTCGCCGTGGGATTCGGTTTGGACTTTTCCCATTTCGCTCGCTGCTACTAAGGGAATCCCGTTTTGGTTTCTTTTCCTCCCCCTACTAAGATGCTTCCGTTCGGGGGGTTCCCGCTCCGTAAGGGAGCATTTCTAGGAAGTCCCATTCAGGTATCCTCGGTTCGAAGGCTGCATGCGCCTACCCGAGGCGGTATCGCGGCTTGCCGCGCCCTTCTTCGGCTCTCAAGCCGAGCCATTCTCCAGACAGCGTGGCATGTCCGGGCCTTGGTGGTATCTGTTTGGCGTTTGATGAAACCTTACTAATAGTGTGTCGCTTCGCTTTGACCTGTGCGTGGTGTCATGTGAGCTTGCTTGCGCGTCAAGGCGCTCATTCACCCTTCACCCCGATCTTGTTAGGACGGGGGTTGCATCTATTTTTTTGATGGCAACTTGATGTTGCTGGAACTGTTAGAAGCGCCGTTCGTAAATATAAGGGTTGTGTCGGGTGGTTTGTGGGTTTTGTGAGCCACTTCTTTGGTGGCGGGATGGTTTTTGGTGGTTGTTGTTTGTGTTTTGCTTGGGTTGGGAGGGTATTTTTTTGTTGGTGGGGTTGTTAGAGGCGTTGATTGGATGGGGAAGTGTCTTGGTGGTGGACCCGGTCATTTGTCCCGACGTTGGCATTTGGCATTGTTCAGTTGCATGCAGTCCAGTGCCTCAGTAACATTTTGCTGGACAAATGGGGTGCCGTAACTGCATGCATCTGGTCAAGCAATGCGGTACTAAAACAACATATGGCAATGCTCCGCCATTGACTCATTGTCCAAGCTCGTTTTGGGTTTGGCCATTGTCATTTTTGTGTTGAAACTTGTTTTATCGGCGTTCGTTCAAGGTGTATGTTGGAGGAATGTTAGTGGCTGGCGATAAAGATAGGGATGTTGAGAATTATTGTCGACCTAGGTTGAGCCATAATGAACTGTGGATCCTGTATCGACTCGTGGATAGTCGGTATTGGAGTCTTAGGAAGTATCCGGAGGCGTTTTGTGACACCAGGGAAGTTGGTAGGTTGCGGCTTAAGTTGATGAGGAATCTGAATAGGAAACGTAGTCCGGAACGTCAGTTGAGTGTTAGGCGAAGGATTTATTGAGCGTGGGTTCAGACGTGTGTCATTTAGTAGTAACTTTTATTTGTGTAAGTTGTGATGTCTTGGTGTAACTGGGCAGATCCTTGACATCTGTGCCTCGATAGCTCAGCCCAGTAGAGCGGCTGCCTTGTAAGCAGCAGGCCGCGGGAGCAAGGCCCGCTCGAGGCTCCACTTCTTCCTTTTAGCTAAATGAACAAAAATGTTAGTTGGTTTCGTGGGGATTGGAAAAGGGTGTTTTATTCTTCTTCTGGGACTTCTTCGTCTTTGGCTTTTGTGGCTGGCGGTTTGTCTGTGAGCAATTTGTATTTGCGTGCTTGAGAGTCAATCATCTCGTTTTCAAACAGTTTTCGTAAGGACCTGAAAACTTTTTTGCTAGGCAAAGTCGTTTGTTCGGTGAGTTCGGCTAGAGTTAGATCTTTGATCTTCAAGGCGGCTATAACTTGCTCGTCAACCTTGTTAAGTTTCATGTTTGTGCGTCTCCGTTGGTGTTTGTTGTTCACCATTATGGAGAGGAGATGTTTTTCAATTTTGCGGTATATGCTGGTTCATGAAGTTTGAGGCGTAATGGTTAAGAAAGCCTAAAGTAACTAATGGCTCAAAATAATAGAAAAAGGCTGGAACGGGACTATCGTTGGCGGCGATCTTGAACTCTTTCAAGCGGCTCATTCTCTTTTTTGCCACTATTGTAGTCGTAGCTGGGTCAACCATCTTGCTTTACAACTCTTTTATTGCCCAGCCGATCAGTGGAAATGCTTTGATAAGTGAAGCCATAGGTCTTTCGATTGTGGTAACATTTTGTGTTTTCACTTTGCTATTTATTAGACGCACGCGGGCTCAAATGGTAAAGTTGTACGGTGAACAAGCTGCCACAGTTCTGCAAATAGTCATGGGAAGCATTTTTTCGTTGTTCATATTGTTTGCCGTGCTTAGTACGTTGAGAGTTTCTTTGGAGAGCTTGTTGACGGGTGCGGGGTTCGCTTCCATCACCATAGGCTTAATCATATCTACCTTCGTTGGAAGCCTGCTTGCGGGTGCCTTGGTTTTCACTACCCATAAACTGAGAGTGGGCGACACCGTCATAGTTAACAACGTTCCAGGCACGGTAACCGAACTGACTCCTCTAGTTACGCGTGTGCGAACAGACATCGGGCAAATAACCATTCCTAACAGCGCGATAAGTTCAGGAACGATAGTTATAACGAAGGTCCAAAAGTACGATGGCCCCGTGCAAAGCAGATTGCCCTATGCGGTCGGCGACAGAGTGATCACTTCTTACATGCCTGGTGAAGGAATTGTCAAGGAGATAACGGCGCTCCATACTTTTGTCAAACTTGAAAATGGCAGGGAAATCATGTTGCTTAACAGTAGTCTTATTTCTGGCGCTGTGGGCATTGCAAAAATAACTGGGTCATCAACTAAACAAGATTAACTGCGCAACAGCATCACAGTTTTGCCGCCCAAATAAATTATTTTTTTGTAAGCTGCAAAAAAAGCGTTGAGCATGCTGTTGCTGCGGTGTGGATGTCCGAAAATTATATTTCCCGCGTTGTGAACAGCAACGAAGAAACCAAGCACGAAAATGTGGCTTGGAAAGAAAGTCTGAATAGTCAAAGAGGGCTAACAGTGATACCCATTGAAGTTTCAAACCTAAAAAAGTATTATGGTGACATAAAAGCTGTGGATGGGATTTCATTCACAGTTAATGAAGGTGAAGTCTTCGGACTCTTAGGCCCTAACGGAGCTGGCAAGACCACAACGATAGAAATCCTTGAAGGCTTGCGAGAAAGAGACAGCGGCGACGCAAAAGTTTTGGGTTTCGACCCCTGGAAAAATGGGTATGATCTACACAAGAGAATAGGGGTAATACCTCAGCAGTTTAGTTTCTTTGATAAGACAACGCCCAGGGAAGCAATAATTTACTATGCTGATTTGTTTGGCGTAAAAGTTGATCCGGATGAGATTCTTAGAGAAGTTCTGCTTGAAGATTCAGCTAAGAACCGTTTTGAGAACCTTTCTGGAGGTCAGAAGCAGAAAATGGGTTTGGCGCTTTCGCTTGTTAGTCAACCTGAACTGCTGTTTTTGGATGAACCAACCACGGGGCTTGATCCAACTGCGAGACGTGCAATTTGGGATGTAATTCAGAAGTTGAAGGCGAAAGGAAGGACAATAATTCTTACTACGCATTATCTTGATGAGGCTCAGCATCTCTCTGACCGCGTGGCTATTGTTAACCAGGGTCACATCGTGGCCATGGGAACCTCTGATGAAATTATCGAACAATTTGGTTCGGGTGAAAGGCTGGAGATCCATGGTGACGAGAAACTGGCTCAATACATTAGGAGCAACACTGATCTTGTGGTTGATTATGACCAAAACACGCGTTTCGTTAGTGTGCCGCTGATAAAGAAAATTGATGCTCTTGCAGCATTAGCTGCGGCTGAGCAATCGGGTGTGGAGTGGGGCGAAATCCGTACTCGCAGAGATAGTCTCGAAGATGTCTTTATCAAGCTCGTTAGGGGCGCGGTCGATGAAAGTGGTAACGTGACCACAGGCGAAAAAACGCAAACTCAGGATAATAAGTCGAGCAACGGGAGGAAAAAGTAATGTCATCTGCAAAAAGAACATTAGCTGACCTTAAGGTTTTCGGCAAAGGGTACGTGAGGAACGGGGCGGCACTTTTCTTCGGCATTATTTTCCCCGTTATCCTAATTGCACTCTTCGGCGCCATTTTCGCAGGAAGCGGCAGTGGTCAAGTCACCGTTTACGTTCAAAACAAAGACGCGGGAATTCAGTTTCCTGTGCAAATGAACGTTGGTAATGAATTTGTACAGGCAATCAATGGAACGCTTCCAAATGGCACAAGAGTCAGTGGCACATGGCCGCTTGACGTTCCAACATTAGTTGATCCTACGGCGAACTTCACGAAGTACTTGGCGGATCATTCAGCATCGGATGGCATTATCATTCCGGCAGATTTCTCTGCAAACTTCTTGTCTGGTAAACAGGAGAATGTTACTGTTTTCGGTAATCCGACGTCAAGCACAAACGGTATAATAATTGGAACCGTGGAAGGAGTTGCCACATCATTTAACCTTAACTATTTCCAGCAAAAATACAACGACACTACACCCGCAATCATCAGTATCTCCACAGCCACAGTTAACACTCAGCAAACCAAATACATCGACTTCTTAATTCCTGGGCTCATTGGCTTTGCCATACTTGTCAGTCCCATGTTTGCTATGGTCAACATAACTTCCGAGTATAAAAAAATCAAGCTTTTCAAACAGCTATCGTTGACGCCTTTGCACAAGATGGAGTGGCTTGCTTCTAAGGTCATCTGGTACATCATTCTCTCCATTATCTCTTTGATATTGCTCGTGGCTGTCGGTATCTTCGCCTTCGGTGCCCACATAACGCTTACGCCCTGGCTCATTCCTTTCCTAATTCTGGGGCCTATGATGTTCTCCTCGTTAGGGATGCTCGTTGGAACCATTGCCAAGAGTGTTGAAAGCGCAAGTGTTTTGGGAAACATCATAACTTTCCCTATGATGTTCCTGTCTGGAACGTTCTTCCCACTAAGCACCATGCCACAGTACTTGCAAAACTTTGCCCACGTTTTGCCATTGTTCTACATTGTCGAAGGCTTAAACAACGTAATGGTCTACGGAAACATCAGTGCAGGCTTGATAGACATTGGGGTAACTGCGATAATCACGGCGGTATTTTTCGTTGCGGCGGCAAAACTGTTCAAGTGGAGAGAAGACTAAGCCAAGAAGCGCTCTTTCTTTTTTTTTATTTTTGGTTCAAACGAAAAATGCCCAGTTCGAACAAAAAACTACTTACTCTGCCTTGTTTGTTTGTGTTTGGCCCAGCACGGTTTACAGTAAACGGGTCTGCCGACTACAGGCTTAAATGGAACGACACAAGCTTTGCCGCAGTCGGCGCACACTGTTTCAAATTTGCCTCTATCAGTCTTCTGAGCGTATGGCTTGAACATGCGGTATCTGGCTAGACGTGGCCAGCCTGTCTTGGAGTACTTTATCATATCGGGGTGTTCTTGGAGCCAACGCATCATATGGAAAAAGTTTTTGGCGCGTTTTTCATCGCGTTCTGGTAAGGGCTCGTAACCGAGGTTCCTGATTTCGTCGAGATAAGCGATTTCGACCAGCCTTTGTGGTTCGCCGACGACACGGATTCTATGGATGCGTTCGCCGAAGGTTTCGCGTAG
>DATJPJ010000264.1:0-14995 GCA_035506455.1 Candidatus Nanoarchaeia archaeon | reverse complement strand
CAAGCGCTTTTCCACACCGACGCCACTGACGCTTACGGAAGAATTCCGTTCAACGTCCAAGACCTAAAAGTTGACATGGCAACCATCAGTAGCTTCAAGATTTTGGGTCCCCGCGGTTCGGGTGCTCTTTTCATACGTGAAGGAGTGAACGTTGAACGCGTCATCGAAGGCCCTATTGGAACGCAGAAGCTTTGGCCAGGCATCGAAAACACGCCTTTAATCATGGGATTCTCGAAAGCCAGCGAACTCGCGTTCAAAAACTTCGAGGCCAACACCGCAAAGATGCGTTCACTTCGAGACCAACTCGTAGACGGCATCCTCACTAGAATGACCGACGTCAAATTCAACGGAACAAAAGGCGACAAGCGAAGCCCCGACAACGCGAACATTAGCTTCTTGCGAGCTGAAGGTGAAGCATTAACTATTGAGCTCAGCCTTAAGGGAGTCTACGTTTCAAGTGGTAGCGCGTGTAGCCGAAGACTTTTGCAGCCTAGCCACGTGCTGGTCGCAATTGGTAGACGGTTTAGCGAAGCTCACGGCAGCATACTCATGAAAACCACGCGGTACCAAACAGAAGAAGATATTAACTATGTCTTGGATTCGATTCCTAGCTCAGTTGAACGCATCAGAGGCATAGTTGGATCAACAGGAGTGGATTGATTTGTCCCGTGTACCCTTACCGTATAGTGCGAAAGTTATGGATTTGTTTAGAAACCCAAAGAACCTAGGAAAGATGGAGGATGCAACCGTCGTCGCGGTCGCTGGCAACCCAGCATGCGGAGACATGGTTACGTTCTACCTCAAAATTAACGACAAAGAAATCATTGAAAAAGCCACTTTTGAAAGCTATGGCTGCGCCGCGAACATAGCTACCAGTAGCATAGTCACGGAAATGGTTAAGTGCTTAAGCCTTGAGGCTGCGTGGAATGATGTAACTTGGAAAAAAGTCACTGACGATCTTGGTGGCTTGCCGAGTATAAAATTCCATTGTGGTGTTCTTGCTACGGGGGCTCTTAAACGTGCCATAAGATTGTATTTTGAGAAGAAAGGGTCTGCTCCGGCTTGGTTGCCAAAGGAGCATACGTTTGAAGAGAAGCAGGCACTTGAAGAAGAAGAACTCGCAAAGATGCTTTCGAAGCGGTTGAAGACAGAGGAAGAGAAAAAGTAACAATGTTTGACCCCCACGCCTTACGCGCGGACTTTCCCATTCTCAAACGCAAAGTCAACGACCACCCTCTTATCTACTTTGACAATGCGGCAACTACGCAGAAGCCACAGCAAGTCATCGACGCTGAACGCGACTTTTACGAGAATCACAACGCCAATGTTCACCGCTCAGTTCACACTCTAAGCCAAGAAGCAACAGAACTCCATGAAGCTGGTCGAGAAAAAATTGCGCAGTTTATTGGCGCCAAAGAATCAGCTGAAGTGATATTTGTTCGCGGTACGACCGAAGCCATTAACTTGGTCGCGTATTCGTGGGGGCTTCGCAATCTCAAACCAGGAGACGAAGTGCTCCTTTCACTCATGGAGCATCATAGCAATATTGTGCCTTGGGAAATTGTATCTAAAATCGCTGGCTTCTCAATAAAATATGCTAATGTGCATCCCGACGGAATGCTAGACTATGATGACTTCGAAAGTAAGCTATCGTCAAAGACTAAACTTGCCTGCCTTAGCCACGTTAGCAATGTCAGCGGTACAATTAACGACGTAAAACGCCTTGCCAAAGTCGCCCATGACAACGGCGCGCTCTTTCTGGTAGATGGAGCCCAATCTGTTCCGCATATGCCCATTGATGTTCAGAACATGGATGCAGATTTTCTTGCTTTTTCGGGGCACAAGATGCTTGGACCAACAGGAATCGGTGCGCTCTATGGCAAAAAAGCTCTTCTTAAATCGATGGCTCCGTTTCAAGGAGGAGGCGAAATGATAAAAGATGTTTTATTCGTTCAAGAAGAAGGGCACTGTGGCATATCTTGGAACGAACCTCCGTGGAAGTTTGAAGCGGGAACTCCAAACATCGCAGGTGGCATAGCCCTTGCTGAAGCAGTCAGGTACCTACAGCGGTTGGGTATGGAAAACGTGTTTAGACACGAAACTGAATTGACCGCCTATGCAATGAAACGGCTGACTGAACTCAAGAAAGTTACTGTGTACGGTCCGACTGATCTGAAGAAGAAATGCGGTATCATACCGTTCAGCGTTGAAGGTTTAAGCAGTCATGATGTCGCACTTTTCTGTGATACTTTTGGCATAATGCTACGTAGCGGCTTCCATTGCGCTCAGCCTCTGCACCAAGTTTTCAAACTGCAATCAAGCGCTCGCGCGAGCTTCTATATCTATAACACGGCGGAGGAAGTTGATCGATTCATTGAAGTTCTTAAGGAAATGGAGGAGTTTTGATGCCAACTGTCGAAGATTACGTGGCGCGGACTGAAGGTACGTGTGGCGCTGAAAAGGACATAATTGTCATTTTTAAGTACGAAAAGAAAGAGGAAGCAATAGCCAACATTCTCAAAAAAGCCACGCTAAAAAACAGTTTAGCAGGCATAATCTATGAGTTATCTTTTGAAGGAAGGTCATTTCGCGTGTATACCAGCGGAAAAGCTATCTTTCGGAGCATCAAGGACAAGGAAGAACTCAACCATATCCTAACGGCTCTTCTTCTCTAAAGTTTTACTCGGGCAGCTATCTTGTTTTAGAGCGCCAAAAAATTATATTTAACCCGACTCCAATTACTTAAAACACCATGTTTCTGTAACCTGTTGTATCATTTTGTAACCACAAGGACTTATATCACAAAAATTTCGATTCTCTATTCGGAAGGCATTTTCGTGAAAACAAACATCTTAGTTGCACTAATTTTGGGACTAATTGGAATAGTGTTTCTAGCCGGAGGCGCAGCTGCTTCAATCAATACTGTGTCAAATACCGTCAACTGCGAAGTATGCGGCATGACAATAAGCAAAACAGACATTTCAACCATCCAAGTAGTAACACCCGATGGCGTAACTCACTGGGCATGCAGTCCTATCTGTGCCGCTGAACTCGCAATTTACTATCAAAACGATGTTATAAACGCAAAATGTTATGTTAGCGGAAGAACTATCCAAATCAACGTGGTCAACGGAAGCATCACATCAGTATTAGTTACCCCATCGAGCCCCCAAGATAACGTTCAAGTTGTATCGTCCGGAGATACCATGACCAGCAAATTTGTCTCAACCTCATCCTACGCAAACCAACTCCTACAAACCTTCAGCTCTAACCCAAACGCCACAATATTAACACTGCAGCAAACGTTCATGATGGCTCAAAATATGTTAGCAATGAAAACCCCAAGCTATAGCGCAGTGCAAATACCGACATTGAATTACGCACTTATGATTACAGGTGGCATTCTCTTCGCTGCTGCTCCAGTATCATGGAGCTTGCTCAAAAAACGAACCACCCCATAGAGCTTACTGATTAAGCAAAAGATTGCCCAGCTAATACCCAGCTAAAATGCTAACGGAAAACAAATTTGTGAAAAACTTGATTATTTTCGTGATTATTGCTTTCTTCTTAGCTGGAACTTTAGCCAATTTCTTAAATGGACAAAATTTCTCAGTAAGCGCATCAGCACAATCAAATCAAAACTCAACGTTGGTGCTTGGACTCAAATGTAGATCAGCGAGCGATTACCCAGTCAGCTCATGCAGCTCTAACGGAACAAACACCGTGTTTGGAAATAACGAAAATAGCGTGACAAATTCCAGCCCAACACTCAATGAGATTTTCCATGGGAACTCTTCAGCAAATAATTCAGGAGCGCGCGCTAATGTATATGGGCGGTTTAGCGATTAGCAAACCTCTACTGGAACAGATTTCTTTAGCGACAATTTCTGTTGCCCTTGGCTTTGGAATAATCGGAATGGCTTTCAGAAATAAGGAGCGCACAGAGTCTCTTCAACTACACAAAAGGATGATGACAGGAGCTGTTGCATTCAACTTAATTGGGATATTTATCGTAATGTTTCCTTCAATAGTCGGATTTTATATTAACCCTTTCATAAATGACGCTTCATCATTCTCATTTCTCCAGATTATTCATGCCATAGTCGGATTTCCCGCGGTCACCTTGGCACTGATTTTTGCGTTCAATGATTTACCAAAGAACACCAAAAAATGGATGCGCGCAACAGCTATCCTATGGTTAACAAGCATCGCCTTAGGCGCGATCATCTTCTTCACCATACCTGGAAGTAGCGGGAATAATCTAAACATTACTTATTTAAACTCGACTTCTAAAGACGTATACTTGGGGCAAAACTCCACACAAGCTAGTTCAAATGCAGATAATATTTTGATGCTTGCATCTTCACCCTATTCCGCCGCCGTTTGGGGAATTATTTTTTTGTCAGCCGTGCCCATAGCCTGGAAACTCTTGCGCGTTAATCAAAAACATAAAAGCACTCAATTAGAGGCAACAAAGCAGGTTTAAGAATATGCACACAAAAATCTTGGCGATAACGATATTTGCTATGTTTGCAGTAATTGCATGCACTGTTTCATACAACAACGTTGTTTGGCAAACTAATGCCAAATCTGCTGGCGAAATCACACAAGCTATTGGCTACAACGGTTTGTCTCTCAGCTCTGAGTGCACCTACACTCTCAACCCCATACTTGAAAGCGCCTGCCAAACAGATGTTCCAGGAGGCTTCTGCTACCATGATTCCTGTGGCATGGTCAACCCGATGGCTGTTGGAACGCCCTACAGCCTTAAGGTGACGCATCTGGACAACAGCACCCTGAGGCAACCACCATGAAAGCAGCCAAGCAAGCAAAGAAAAGAAGCCAAGAACACATTAACTATTTTGAGTATGCGCTAAAAGGAGTCTTCACTTACAAAACACGCACATTCGCCATCGTATGCTCGTTAGTTATTGCCGTTATGATTTTAGCCTCAATGACATTTCTAGCGACCGGCTTATCATCAGAAGCATCCACAAGCGCGGCATTTGCTCCCGACATCACAGTTGAGAACACAATGGCAGGTCGACCTGCAGCAATTCCTTTGACCGACATCCAAGCAATCAGCAACATGACTGGCGTAGCAAGAGTTGTTCCCAGAACCTGGGGGTACGTTGAATATAGCGGCAAGATTTACACAGTTATGGGTATTGACGCAGAGAACATGCCGATTCCACAAGACATAGATTTTATCATGTCATCTGGCCAGTTCTTGTCTAGTGATCAGAACAATTCTGCCATAGTTGGTAAAAACATCGCAGATTCATTAAACCTAAAATTAGGCGATGTACTAACTCTGGAAACACAGAGTGGAATAGAAAACTATTCATTCACGATAACAGGAATTTTCTCAACAAACGTAAACCTATACACCTCCGACCTGATTCTTGTAAACATTAATGCCGCAGAACAATTCTTCAGCGAAAACCCAGGTTGCGTTACCGACTTGTGCGTTTATGTAACTAACCAAAATTACCAACCAATTATCCCCGGAAGCCTAGTAAGGGAAAATACAAACGCTGCTGATCAGGTAGCTCAGGAAATAGAAGCATACAATCCTTCGCTAAGAGTGCTGACTCAATACAATATCAGAGAAGATTCTGTGTCGGTCTATGGATTGCGTTCTGGTTACGTTTCAATAGCCTGGTATGTTTTGCTCCTTTCAGTGATTCTTTTGGCGTTAAATCAGGCAACCGCAGCTGGAGCAGACATGCGAAAAGAAGTCGGAATCCTAAAAGCGCTTGGATTTAGCACATCTAACATTCTTGAAATCCGTTTTCTAGAAACATTAATCCTTGGTTTTGTCGCCACCACGACAGGGATTTTTGCAGCCATAATTTACGACGTCATATTCGGAGCGCCTGTCATAGGCAGTTTCCTATTAGGCTGGTCTGCTGTTTATCCAGGCTTCCCCTTGCCCATCAATGTTAGTGCAAGCAACGTAGCGATTCTGTATGCAACGGCTATTCTGCCGCTTTTCATAGGCAGTCTTATTCCAGCATGGAGATCTGCCGTAACGGAGCCTGACATAGCAATTCGAGGGAACTAAAGCGATGAATATACGTTCAGTTAACTTGACAAAGATATATTTCAAGGGGTCTTCTCATGAAGTTGTTGCCTTAGATGGCGCTAACGTGGAAATTAAGGAAAAAGACTTTTGTTTATTAATAGGACCTTCTGGAAGCGGAAAAACTACTTTGCTAAGTATGCTAGGGCTGTTGACCAGGCAGACACGAGGAAAAGTATTCTATGATGAACAGGAGGTATCTTCCTATTCAGATGCTTGGCAAACCAAGGTCCGCAAAAATAAAGTGGGCTTTATTTTTCAACAGTACAATTTGCTTCCTCAGTTTTCAGCTTGGGAAAATGTAGCATTACCCATGCTATGTAGTTGCACAAAAACCAGCGAGAGAAGAGACCAGGCTATTCAAGTAATGACAAAACTTGGGCTCAAGCATCGGATCGACTTTAAGGTAGCGAGCCTCTCAGGTGGTGAACAGCAAAGAGTAGCCATTGCTCGAGCTCTAATCACTAACCCAGAAGTTATTTTTGCTGACGAACCGACCGCTGCAGTAGACGACCAAACGGCTATGTCGATAATTGAGTTGTTCAAAGAGCTCAAGAATGAGGGCAAAACCATCATTGTCGCCACACACGACAAATCATTGCTAAAAGAAGGAACATTACATATAAACGTCAACAATGGCTCAGTGCAGCAGTTTAGGGATGAGCCGTTTTGATTTTAACCTTCGGGTCGACTATGGACTTCTTGCTCTCCGTTGGAGCCGTCGTGTTAACGATTGCTGTTTTGGTTCCAGCTACAAGAATCTTCCTTAAGTGGTCCGGATGCGATGACGAAGAAAAGCATTTGCTGGAAAAAGACTTCTATCTAGCTTTTTCGGGTATTGTAGTTATTTTGCTTATTCGTTTGTTTCTTGTTCCGATTTATTTTTGGACGATGCAGGGGTTCGTCCCGATGATTCCTGGAGCGATGTGTCTTTGGGGAGTTTTTAATGCTGTTCCAGCGGCTTGGGGCACCCTTTTGTTAAAGTTTGTTTTGCCCGTCGTGTATCTGGGCTGGATGCTTCTGTATTACATAGATGGTAAGAGCAAAACGCATCCTCTTATGCAAAATATGATGACTTTCTTCATTATAATTTCGCCTCTTGTTCTTATCGATTCAGGAACAGATGTACTCATTTTTAGTGCAATAAAGCCTGTTCAGGTCAACTGCTGCTCCAGCTCTGTAGACGTAGGTGCGCAACCAGTGCCGGCAGCCATCGGAGGGCTATCAGGACAAATGCAGTTACTAATTATTTTCTTTATAATGGCAAGTGCGTTTGCTTTGTTGTTATTTTTATCAGTTAAGCAGCGTAAAGCACTTTGGGGTGCTTTAGCATTGTCATTTCCTCTTGCAGGCGTATATGTTTTAAGCATGATGCAGGTGCTGAGTCCTTGGTTACTTCATCTACCCTTCCACCATTGCCCCTTCTGCCTGCTTCAGGACCATCCTCTCGCCGTAGTTTACACCCTCTTAATCTGGTTTGGCGTTGGAGGTCCATGGCTAACATTGATTACGAAAAAAATGGGTCGTGAAACCTTAGAAACCGAGGAAACAGAGGCAAAGGTTCGAAACCTGCTTCTTAAAATTGCAGGCTTTGCAATACTGATGGCGTTGATCATAATAGCGGTGGATATAATGGTGTCCTTTTCGTGAATAGACTAGTTGAAGTATACCGGCGAAGAATTTGGGACAATGAAATTAGTTATTAGATATGCCCTATTTTTTACTAAGAACTATGGTGAGAAAATATCGGATAATTATTTCCATAGCATGCGCACGCCAGAAAATCTCTAAAATCTACACCCCGGCGCCCAACAAACCTTCAAGACTTCTGTCCAACAAAAAAGTGTAACTAAATTATAATTATATGTTAGGCTTAGAGTTTTATGTTCTCCAAAGACAGCTTGGTGTTGAACGAATAAGAAATCAGTTCCGTTTTGTTCTGAGTCGAATTTTGGTTCGACTTATCCAATTGAATACTGGAATAAGAGGACCTTTCAAGAAAGTAGGTAGTGAATCTTTAGTTTCTCTATGGAATCCTAGCTCAGTTGTCAGTCGTCCTCGGCTTGTAAGAGGTACATAATATCTTGTGAGTACGCATTTTGTGAAACCATTGCTTTCCTTAAAGTTGTCCAGCGATGGGTGATTTCCCATTCTGCCATACATCAACCAAGGCTCGCCTCGGGCGTCGCAAACTTCCACTGCCTTTGCTACGACGGCGTTGTTGACGGCTTTGTCCCAATGTTTTTGGAGAGAAAGAATTTGTGCCATGACGCTGATTTTGTCGCCGTGAACTAGCTGTATGAAACCGACCAGCTCTTCACCCAGGGTTGCAGCTATGAAAGTGTCTTTGCTGGCTGATGTAACTTGATGCTTGATTTCTTCGAGGCCCACGCCGTAGTGGGAAAATGCTCTGCCTTGTCTCACGGGAGTCTCGTTGTAAATTTTCCAAATGCCCTCGGCTAACTTGTCGGTTGGTTCGACAACTTCTGTTTTCACGCCACTTTTTTCTGCCTTTCGAATCATGTTGCGAGTTTTCTTTCCTACAGCACTTAGCCATTCGGCGTACGGCACTATCTTGAGTAGTGCGATGTTGTCTTCTGCTGTAACCCACTCTTGAGGTGGATGGGGTATAGGGCAACACCATTGCCTTTCTAGGAACGTGAAAATATCTACGTCTCTTTCTGCAAGTTTTTTTAGAAATTGGTCGGAAGGGGCAAAGTCGTGAAGATATTCGTTTTCCTCTTGGTATTTTGCTATTCTGGCGAACCCTTTCTTCTTGATCTGCAGTCCGTCCAATTCTTTGTCAACTCCTAAGAGTGTTTTCAGAGTTTCGTAATAGGGGCCGCGGTGATTGAGGGTTCCGCGTTGAAAGAGCCATTCAGGATGAACGTGCAGAACTTCGCCTTTTGCAATGCTTTCTTCACCAATTTTAACTGCCTCTGGCGTCGAGTATCGATAGCAATACCAATCTAACGCTAACGTTGGAAAATCGTAAAAAGACTTTAAGGGGAATCCAATTGGAATTGGCGCTTTTGCTTCCCAGAGTTTGCGTCTCCACATTAGTCTCGCTATTAACCTGGCTGTGCCGTGGACGGTATAGTATTTCACTTTTCGTCCAGTCGATTTTTCCAGGTTCTCCCATTCAACGTAGGGTTGTGTGGCAACGTGTAATGCGACTTCGTGAACGTTTGGATGAAGCAGGTCGAGTAACTCTTTGTCTGGGATTGTGTAGGGCGTGAAGAACCAGTAAGCGTTCACTTCTTGGGGTGATTCGTTAATCATTTGCGCGATGATTTTTGAATTTTTTAGATAGTTACTTCCGGCTTTTCTATTTAGAACTGTGAAGAGGAAGCTTTTTTGTCTTGAAGGGTAAGCATAGTCAACGTCTAATCTGATTTTAATCATGTTTCTCAGTTTGCCGTCTTTAACTGAAAAGTCCCCATATTATATAATATTTGGCTAGAAAATCCATTCTCGACGAGCTATGTTTCTAACGCCTATGGAATTCTGCTTGCATGAGAATGCTATCATGAATGAGCCGTCTGAATCTTGATAGGTCTTGGGATTTCGGGTTTGGTTGGTCATTCTGATGCTTTCAGTCTACAGTCTATTTATCTGGCATTTGTTTATGGAAAATAAGCACCAAAATGCATGCGATTCTGAAGCTCGTTGGAATGTTTTTCTTTTTTCCCTATAACTATAGCAACTTTTTTAAGAATCTGCTTGTTTTTCAATTATGGTATAATTACAGGTTGGTTTTTGGTAGTGACTAAGGCAAAGGTTTTTGTTTTTATTGTGGCAGTAGTCCTCACAGTGATCCTTGTAATTTCGGAATACCCTTCGTTTGTTAATTCTCAAACCGCCCAGAGCCTCGTTCTTCCGTGCACAGTTGTGACCACGGGAAACGCTTGGCAAGGTAATCTGACTTTCGGAGTCTCGACTACTAACTCAACATCTGGAATAACTACAGCGTACCTTGTTATCATGAATACTACTAACGGCGCCGTGTCATATTATCAACAGTCGGCCGCTGGTTATGGGGTGGCAAAAAATGTTGGATTAAACACGGTGATGTTTCAGGGTGGACCAGTCTTGGGCGGAGCCAACTCCGAGCCGGAACAGGATACCTCTTTTTGGAACTTTGTCACGAACACTACGGTAGAATTTCCAAACGTTTTCGGTCATCATGATGTTGATTACAACCCTGTGAACAACACTTTTCTTACTTTAACAGATTACGTGATCCAGCTTGGAAACAATACGTTCCTTTTTGACAAGATTGTCGAACTTGACTCTTCAGGTAATATCTTGTGGAGTTGGGACACTTACAGTCATATTCCGCTAACCGAAGCAGATCCTTTCAATCTGACTGCAACTTACAACGGGGTTACTGTGATAGATTTCGCTCATTCAAACGCTCTCGTATGGGACTATAAAAACGGTATCGTATACCTGAATTGCAGACATACGAATACATTCTATGCAATCAACCAAACCACAAGCAACATAATGTGGGCATGTGGTCAGTTCGGCAACTTCACATTGTTAGGCAGTAATGGAACCCAGGTTCCTAGCCTCTGGTACCATAGCCACGATCTCGAGCAAATCTCTCCAAATGTCTTTAGCATGTTCGACAACGACTATGACAACATAACCAACCCCAACGACGCCCACAGTGGATTGATCGATGTTACCTTAAACTTCTCCAGCATGACCGCCCAAGTAACCTGGAGTTATTCCGCTCCTACACAATACTGGACCGAATTTTTCGGGGCAAACGTCAGGTTGCCCAACGGGGACAGAATAGGTGATTTCGGGACTCCCACACATCAGTTTCCTCAGAATCAGCCCTGGGTCGGCAACAACACGGGAGCAGTGCTGATTGAAGTAAACCAAACGGGGCAGGTCGTGAGAACACTCACATTTCCTGTAGGGTGGCAAATCTACCGAATTGACGCTATCACAAATCAAAACCCTTTCACGCTGCCAGCTCCCCCTCCAACTCCAGCACCAGCAACTTCTGGAACGGTGACCTATCCGTCAATCCTTCAGTCTTCACCATCAAGTCAGACATCGTCACCAACTCCAACTCCATCTCCTTCTAGTTTTCCTACCGAATTGCCAACCCCAGCTTTATCTTCTACTTCCTTGTCATCGGCAATTCCATCCTCAGCCTCTTCAACGTCGCCTACTTTAACTCCGACTCAATCAACTCAACAAACTCCAACAGCCCAGCCTACGCAGACAATCCAACCAAGCACAACTCCGCCAAACTCGAGTAACAACTTTGAAACCGCAACGTTTGCGGCAATTCTGTCAGTCGCTGTCGCTATTTTAGTTGTTGTGGGTTTGTTTTTCCGGAACAGAAAGGAAAGAAAGCAAGAAAATACAGCAGCATAAATTTGATTTTATAGTAAAAGACTAAAAAATGCACTCGTAGCACTACCCGTGCTCCGGAGGAGAATTTGACTGATTCGTATTATTTGTGTGATTTAGTCTTTCGCTGAAAGTTTTGCTTTCTGCCTTTTAAACAGAATAATTCCAAGAGGCGTTGCGGCCACAATCAGAATTGATACGGATAGCTCGGTCATTAATTGAATTGATGGCCGCAGGGGCTGTTGAGGCGAAGTTGATTGTGAGGGTTGCGATGACAACTCTAAGCTAGGAGAAGAACTGATGATGATTGGAGCTAAGAATTGACTTGGTGTTGGCATCACGGTTGGGTTGGTCACTGTTGAAGTTGTCGGTTTTGGAGTTGGAGCTAGATTCGTTTCAGACGAGGAAGTTAAGGTGGGTGTTGGTGAAGTTGATTGTGTTGGCATCGGAGATACTGTTGCAGGAATCGTTGCGGTTGTTTGGGTTGGAATCGTAGTTGGCGTGATGCTTGCTGTCGGGGTTATTGTTGTGATCGGTGATGGAGCTTGCGTTGTTGACGGTAACGTCGTTAGTTTCGGCGATGGGGATGGTGATGGTGTCTGAATACTGGTTTCATCAGTGAAAAGCGGCAGAGGTGCCGGAGTTGGAGATGTTTCAGCGACGAAATTACCTGGTTCAATGAGGGCTGGCAATGGATTCTGGGTGAAGTTGAATGAGTCCATCATGTTGTTGGAGATGAGGTCTCTGGCGCCTAGTGTTGGCAGCCCGAAGTTGTCCTCGGCCAATCTTAGGAGGGAACCGAATTCATACTGATTGTGATCTATGTAGTGGGTTTTTGCCCATGGCGAAATTATCAAAGTCGGCACGCGAAAGCCGTCGCCGTAGGCGTCGATTTTTGGAGGAGCTACGTGGTCATAGAAGCCTCCCCAATCATCCCATGTTATGACAATGGCTGTCGATTGCCACGCGGAGCTTTGCATGACTTGGTTTACGAGGTATGAGACGTAGTCCATCCCGACGTCGCTTCGCGCCGGTGGATGCTCGCTGACTGAATCCTGGATGTTTGCTTGGTTTTTAAAGACTGTTGGCAGCGTTGGAGGTTGCCAGCTTCCTGGTATTATCCAGGAGATTGCTGGAAGTTGGTTGTTAGCTATGTCTGAAGCGAAAGTTGCTGTGCTCTTTACATGGGTTGCCAGCTGGTTTGGATTGTTCTGGAAATATTGGAAGAGGGGTAAGACGTTCCAGATCGTAGCGGCTTGAGGATTCGTGTCGCCGTCGTACCAAGCCCACGTTCGGTTGGCGATCGAGAGTTCCTGTGCCAACGTTGCCCAGTTCAGGCTGGGCTCTTGCCAGTTTACTAAAGGTGAATCTAATAGTGAAAGCCCACCGGTGAGAGGCGGGTTGTTTATTATGCTACCGTTCATAACAAAATCGCCTGTTAGACCGTCGTCTAGCGTTCCGCTTCGGCCGGAGGCGATGTATAGATGAGTAGGAAAACTTGGTGCCATGACCGATGCAAAGAAGTTATCATCTAAGACGTAGTGATCGGCGTAGTCCCAATAATAAGGGATATCTTGGCGGTCGTAATAGCCCATGCACATCGTGCTTTGGTCTGCTTGGATGAAACCATCCATTTTGCCGTTATCGTAGCTTGCGTGGGCAATTTCCCACGAGTGACCGAGGTCGCTTCCAATGGATGTGGAACCTTGAGCCCAGTTGACTGGGTCGTCAGGGTCAGATACTCCAGTATCTACAGCTACAGTCGCGCTCAGATGAAACGGCGAAACTGAACCTGCAGCGATATTATCAGGGTCTACAGGTACTGAGACGTTCCAGTCGCCATTAGCGCCTGGATAAGTCCCAAAGTAGTTGTCAAACGAGTGATTCTCCTGCACAATAAAGACAATATGTTGAATTTTCGATGAAGTGTCTGCTACTGTCGGTTTAAGAAAACCATAAGTCCCCAGCAATAGAACAAAAACTAAAAATGCTGTAAGAGCACAAATTTTTCCTTTCAAATCGTCTCCCGAATAGCCAAAGTATTTCATAATCTTAAATCTGTTTCCTTTTTATTGGATAAATGAGAAAAAAGACTTGTTGACCAGTTTCGTTATTGATCTAGCCACTCATTAAGGAGCGCGGAGTCACTTTCATCAATCATTACATGCGTTAACATCTTGTATTATGGATACCCCTTGCCATCAACGAATCTTTCGTATCGGAAGCATAGGCTCAAGTGTGACCTGCCCACTCGCGTCTTCAAAATTAGCGTCATGTACATCGTGAAGCCTTCGGGACATATTTGACCGCCAACATATAGCTTGCTATGAAAACTATTTGAAGAAAATATCCATATCCCCGTCAGCCCAATGCAACAAAATTTTGGGCCGTTTTAGGATATTCTTAGCGTCCTAGTCCGATAGCGGCAAACCTCATTTTTTTGTTGAATTTCTTCGGGTCGTAAATTCTTCTTCCGTCCACTATTATTGGTTGTTTCATGTTTTCAGTGAAATCAGACGGCTTTAGTTTTTTGAACTCATTCCACTCGGTTACGATTATGCAACAATCAGCGTTCTTCAAACATGATAGAGCTGAATCGGCATAGCGAATACTGTCTCCGTAAATGTTTCTTGCGACGGGAATCGCAACCGGGTCATATGCGGTGACTCTTGCATTTTCCTTCAGTAGCGCATTGATTACTGGAATGACGCGGGCTTCCCTCATGTCGTCTGTATCTGGTTTGAAGGCCAACCCTAGTATCGAGATGTTCTTGCCGCTCAAGTTGCCCAGTTCTTTTTTGCAGAATTCGACGGCTTTCAGCGGCTGAGTCTTGTTTATTTCTTCTGCGGCTTCGAGGAGTATTGGGTGATAACCGAGTTCTTTGGATTTGGCTATGAGGGCTTTTGTGTCTTTGGGGAAGCAAGAGCCGCCGTAGCCCAGTCCTGCATCCAAAAATAGAGTGCCGATTCGTTTGTCCAATCCCATGCCTTTGGCCACGACTGTTACGTCTGCGCCTGGGATCTTTTCGCAGATGTTGGCAATCATGTTTATGAAACTTATTTTGGTGGCTAGGAGTGCGTTGCTGGCGTATTTTATCAGCTCCGCGGTTGCCAGGGTCGTTCGAATTATTGGCGGCAAGGGTTCGTTGTAGAATCCTTTGTAAAGGTTTTCAATGGCGTCGCCTGACTTTTGGTCGTATGCTCCTATGACTATGCGGTCAGCGTGGATTGTGTCTTGGAAAGCGGAGCCTTGACGGAGAAACTCGGGATTCATGCATAAGCCGAAATTTGTTCCGCAGGTTTTGCCAGATTGTTTTTCCAAAATGGGCTTGACGGTGTCTTGTGTGGTGCCTGGAACAACTGTGCTTTTGATGATGGTTACGTGGAATGGCTTTTTTTGTTTGAGTGCTTTGCCGATGTCTTTTGCCGTTGCTTGGATGTACTGCAAGTCTATGCTGCCGTCGGGTAGACTCGGCGTTCCAACTGTTACAAATGTTAAGTCAGTGTCCATAACTGCCTTTTCAGTTTGGTTCTC
>DATJPJ010000263.1:0-2099 GCA_035506455.1 Candidatus Nanoarchaeia archaeon | reverse complement strand
AATACGGCTTTGTTCCTCAGACTTGGTTTGACGATGGCGACCCACTTGATATCATGGTTCTTAGTTATGCCCCGTTGACCGTGGGATGCATTGTAAAAGTTCGAGTTATTGGCGCTCTTATAATCGAGGACGAAGCGGGTCTAGACGCCAAAATTCTCTCAGTGCTTATCAGCGATCGTCGATTCGAAGGTTACCATGACATAGGCGATGTGCATCAGCATCAGTTGAATGAGATTCAAGAATTCTTCGAAACGTACAAGAGATTGGAGCCTCACAAGTGGGCCAAAACCCGCGACTGGAAAAACGCTAAACAGGCGTGGGAAATTGTTGAGTACAGCCGGGAGAAGTATCGTGAACTAAACTTAAACCCGTGACTCAATCTATTTCTTTTGGAGATCTTTTTCCATTGCTTTTGCTAAAAGTTTCCAGGCTTCTGCGTCTTCGTCGCAAATTTTTTCTGACAATTTTTCCGTTTCTGTGTTGCTAAGCTTTTCGTGAGCGTAGTCGATAAACAAGCCTGTGAAGTCGATATGAGATGCATTATCGTTTTCGGCTGTGATTTGGTAGAGAAACTGAGAATACTTCGCTGGTCCAGTTAAATGTGTGCTCGTCCAGAAAAGCTTGTCAGGATAGAGTTGAACAAGTTTTTGTTTCTCAATGAGGCTGTCGCCAACATTGAAGGTGTCAGTTAGGATGACTGTGCCTTTTGCGAAGATTTTGATTTTGCGTTTCGCGTTCTCTTCTCCCATTAGTGCATGGTCTTCTGGACTATAATCGGTGCACCAATCGAATGCTTTTCTAGCGGAAACGGAGAAACATTGTCTAAAATGGTAATGTACAGGGTTAGGCATGCTTTTTCAACTCAGTTTTCAGTAGTGTGAAAACTCCTTATTACATTTGCGCTCCCGCCGTTTTTTGGGCAAACGAAATATTACCCTCAATCCATAACTTTAAGCCGTGCACAACGTGACAAACAACCCAATTCCAACTGGTAGCGGCTGCATTGACAGCTGGCTTGACGGCGGTATTGTCCCCGAAACTATAACTTTAATTTATGGAGAGCCAGAAACTGGAAAGACCACTTTAGCTATGCAATGCGCTGTGAACTGCGCGCTACAGAACATTAAAACTCTTTACATTGACTGCGATAACACCTTTGCTGCAGAACGACTAATCCAAATCACTGGCATGAAGTTTAACGAAGTTGCCGAACAAATCATTCTAATTAAACCAAAAACCTTCGCTGAACAAACCGCCGTGATTGACAGACTCTCAGACCACATTCGCACTTTCCAAGCAGGACTAATAGTTATTGATACATTCAACGGTCTTTACCGGGCCCAAGTCGCCGAAGTAGCCAGCAAATCGAAAGCTCAATTCCAACTCAGTCGTGAACTTAACAGGCAAATGGCTCTTCTTGCTCAAGCCGCAAAGATTCAACATGTTCCAATAATTATAACAAGCCAAGTAAAAGCCCTCATCGACGAACCATTCGTGACTGTTGCACCCGTTGCCACACGGGTATTACAATTCTGGGCGAACTCTACGATCGTGCTCAAACCCATGGAGAACCCACAGACTATTCAAGCAACCGTCAAGAAGGACCAAAACGCAAAAGAAGCTACGTGCTATCTCAGAATAGAACAAACAGGCATACATGACAACGAGTAAACTCCTATGGACATACTTACCCTCGTAATAACGGCGATGAAGTTTATCTTTCCCGCTTACTGCGCAAATGCAGCCCCTGTCCTAGGCGGCGGAGGCACGCCGATGGATTTTGGCAGAAATTTTATCGACGGAAAACGCATCTTCGGTGGTCATAAGACCTTCCGAGGTTTCTTCTTCGGACTGGCTATTGGCATAGGCGTAGGCATCGTCGACTGGCTTATCTTCCCCGGATTCCCTTGGCCATTCGTTATACTTACGCCCTTGGGTGCGCTACTAGGAGATTTATCTGGCGCGTTTATTAAGCGGCGACTAAACCTTGCCCCAGGAGCACTGCTGCCCATCGTGGATCAAGTTGACTTTGTTATAGGCGCTCTCGTTTTCGCTTTGCCATTGATGATAGTTAGTTGGCAGCTAGCGGTGGCGGTTTT
>DATJPJ010000262.1:0-3788 GCA_035506455.1 Candidatus Nanoarchaeia archaeon | reverse complement strand
AACTGGGCCTTCTGATGTTTCTGATCGCAGATGAACCTCCAATGCGTCTCCTTGTCCAAGTGATGACTGTTTTTCGATGTGGTCGATGTGAATCAACATGTCAGGTAGGTTGAAGTAATCTGGGGGATGGATAATGGCTGTGGCGGAGCTTGCGTACATCCTGTTTACGTCTCTGGAAGGGTCTTTAACGGGTAGTTTTTTTGCGTTGATTATTTTGTTTAGGACATCTTTTTCCGTCACGGATCCATGTTTTTCTTCAATTATTAGGTTGTTTCCAAGCTTTTTCCATTGTGTGCCCGCGAGGGGTGAAGGTCCGGAACCGTATGGTCCGATTAACGACTCTAGTGTCACGGGGGATGGGCTGGATGCTTTTTTCCAAATATCATTCAGAATATTTTTGGTCTTTTCTATTTGACTCAAGTCGCTTGTGTAAAACGCGTTTTCATACATGGAAAATGCGTCAGTTTCCTGTTTGTTTGAGGGCATGTTTCTGAACTGGAATAGGTGCAATCCGTCAACAATTGTGTTGTTCATGTAACTGTTAGGAACATGCTTGATGTTGCAGTATTCGAGCAGTTGTTGAGAGGCAGCAAGGTTTTCGCTTTTAATGGTTGACATGACTTTAATCGAAACACCGCGGTTAGCCAAATCTCTCAACAGGTTTGTCTTTGTTGATAAGTCATTGAGCCCCTGAGGAGAGGTCATCATGATGATTTCTCGCTGGGCAAACCTTAGAATCTCTTCGTACTTGCGGGAAGCTGTTTGGGCGTTGTTAATGGTGTAGGTTTCTGGTGCTGTTGTTTCAGTTTCAAGTTCCTTGGTCTTTTCTACCACATTTTGTGAGTTCGACCAAAGGTTTTCGAAAACTGCTAGGAAAGTTTGTACGAGTGGTTTGCAGTTTGTCCAGAGGCAGGCTTCTTCCTGGGCTACTGTCTGCTCGTTTCTTGGAGTTATGACTGAAATTATTTCTTCGTCGTCTCGAATTACTATGTAGCTGAACAAGTTGAGGCTGATGCCGGGTGTTCTTGCTTCAATGTTGATTTTTTGGTTGGAAACCTCATGGATTAGTCTTTGGAGTGTTTTTGCGTCGTGTTTGGAGGTTTCAGTTAGTAGACGGAATTTAATCTTCTCTTTGAGGGGATGACTTATTCCCGCATTGAAAAGGCCGAATTGGTCGGCCCGAACCAGGTCTGTAACCGTTGAAATACTCGATAATGAGTTTTTTGTTTCCTTTACCATTTGAAGGATTCTCGAGTAGATGGGACCTCGGCCTTCGATAATTGTGAATTTTGCAGAGGCGTCTGGTGTTTCTCCTACAGCTAAAGCTTTCCAGCTGGCGAGAATTTCTTCTTTGTTTTCTTGTATCCGGTTTGCTTCTGCCATCTTGGCTTTAACGAATATGTCAACGACTTTGTCGAACGAAACTGCGCTAAATTGTGCGGGATGTTTCAGGGAGGATTCGACTATCCCTTTGCCTTGCAGGTTTTTCAAGCTGCGGTATAGTTGTTGTTTTTGTATTTTGAGTCCTTTTGAAATTTCCTGTCCTTTCTGTGGGCCTTTTTTGGCTAAGTAAATGTATACTTGCGAATCTAGTCTTGTGAGCCCTAGGTCAATAAGTGTCTTGAGAACCTGCTCCTGGCTCAAGACTTATTCTCTCTCCATGCTGAATCAAAGTGCTCCGCGAATAGTCACTAACTTTTTGCGACTAACTACATCATATATGTAAAATTGTCTTAAATGCTTTTACGAGAAAAAATGGAGACAAAAAAATGAAAACAAGAAAAATAATAATAGCTATTTCCATCATGGCGTTACTAGTTCTGCCGATATTGACGATGTTGCCCGTGAATGCAACTGATCCAACCATAAACACGAATACGTGGTTTGTATTGACTCTAGCGACTGGCTTGACAACTGGGAACAACGTTTCATATGTTAATGGTGGATCAGTTCTTCACAACGAAGCAAATTATACATGGAATATTATGCGAAGTCCGCAGGTATCGGGCACGGTGCAAATAGGAACTGCTGCGAGTCAAATGACTCTGGATTTTAATAATGTAACAAATACTGGCACTGCTGTTATCAAATTCTCGTTTAACTTTACGGAAACTAACAGCACGAAAAATCCTTATGGCGTAGGAACACTTGGAGTGCTCGCGAATGTGAATTTAACCTCTATGATGACAGGGATTTACGGTTTTCCCTATGTTCCGGCTAATGGGACAGGTACGCTTGTCTCAACTTCAGGTACCGGAGCCTTCGCATATGCAAAGCTTTATGGTGACCTCCTCATGAATCCTTTAGCCGTTGGACCACTTAGTCCGTCTGGCTATACCGAGGCCCTTTTCTTCGGTACCCATCCTAGAGTCAATGGAACCGGCGTCCTAATCTATTACCCTACACTCTCTGCCTCAGCTTTTTGCAGCTCCACGGTGTTAAAGGGTCAAACATGGTATTTCTTCGTTCAATCGACGGGCGGCATTGGATCTTATGCGTTTCAGTGGTACGAAGGGTCGACATTGCTCACTGGTCAAAACTCAATGATTCTATCGATGAATAAAGCAACGGCAGGAACCTACTCTTACACTTGTGCTGTTACTGACGCTTACGGAAACACCGTTACAACAAATGCAGTGGTCTTAACAGTCGTTTAGAAATGTTCCGAAAAAAGCGCCAAACAATTCCTTTTTTCTTTTTTGCAGCAAACCTGGAATTGGGTTGATGAAATGAATATTGAGTTAATTTATGACGCGCTTGAAAGCTTAGGTTTAAAGCGACTTGATTGTCAACTTTATGTTTTTCTTGCAAAAAATGGGCCTCACAAATGTCATGATCTTTGCCAAAGTTTTGGTCTCGCTAAACAGCAGGTTTATCCATCCTTGAAAAGACTAAGAGAAAAAACCGTGGTCACTTTTAGTTTTGATCGCCCCGCAATTATTTTTGCGAAACCATTTGAAATTGTGTTAAATCTGTTGATACAAAGCAAGGTGCAGGAAGCTGAAAAGACTCTTGATAACAAGGATCAAATTCTTCGAGCTTGGCAATTAATGCTCGAGGGAGAATTTACAATTTAGCCAATATCTCTCATCAGAATCCTGTTGGCTAATGATTCAATCGCGCATTATTTCCGTTGTGTTACCTCATGGCTTTTGCAGGTAAAATGTTCTTGGCACGATGCCGATATTACTGGTCGCTGTCCTGGACAGTTGTTTTGTTGTTTGTGTGCATATTCCTTTTATAAGTAAAAATCCAAGTGTTCCCAGAATTAAGTTGACCATAGGGTACGTCTGCCAAAAATGTGGCATAAATTATTCTCAAAGCGATTTTGAGGCCAGCAATTACTGTAGAGAATGCGGCGGTTTTCTTCTTAAAAAGTACTTGGTCTCCGTTCCACAAGATTCCTCTGTAGATGCCCCGGTGGGGTCGAATAGAAGTTGCGTTAACTTGGGTCATGTGGCTGAGAATCTTCGGCGTCGTGGCGAAGAAAACGCAGAATATGAGGTTATTCCAGAGCATAGTTCGCCAAAACCCTCTCAGAGCATAAGTCCCGAAGGTTGGATTTTGGGCTGCGAACTTGATGATGCTCTGAAGTTGAAATCTGATTTGATGCGAAAGTTTGAAGGCATAACTCTGCCTAAAGCAATTCCTGGAAAAGTTGTTTCTAACAGCCAGGGAAAATGCTACTGCGTTTGTGAAACTCACAAGTTCGCTTTCAAACGTGTGATGGCGGAGGATTGCAGGCGTCAATTGGTTTTAGACCTTAAGCTTTTGCCTGGGATAGGGCC
>DATJPJ010000261.1:0-6409 GCA_035506455.1 Candidatus Nanoarchaeia archaeon | reverse complement strand
CTTTTCTATGTTTACAGTCTTATGGTTCAGCCTTGCGGCCACATCCCAGCGGACACTGTGATCCGCCAACTAAATCGGAGTTAAGCTTCTCGGCGTGAGATAAACCTTTCCAGCTTGTGAGGGTTTTCCAGCGCCTTATGGATCTTTTCAAGTGAGATGTTGCTGGTTATGCCAGAAAAAAACTTCTTTACGGGACTTTCGAGTTGGTAGATTGTTACTAGAAGAGTAATTTGGCGTTTTTCCATTGTTCTTTTGCGAGCGTTAAGTTTCCATAAGGCCCAGCGTGAAGAGAATAGAAAATGTAGCAGAGGTATGTACATTGTTCGCATTTGGTGTAGGTTTTGCGAAGCTCGTCAAACTCTGGGCTGTCCCAAACTTTTGGTAAATCAAATATGTTGCCGGCAAATGTATGTCCGTGGCACCCGCCTACCCTGCCCATGTGGTCTATTATGAAAAAGTCCTTGAGGGCGTGGCATTGCCATGTTCTTTTGTCTTCGGCATATAGGCTTCTCATTGCCTTCAGGAGTTTGTCGGTCATTAGTATTTTGTTGTTTTTCTTCTTCATTTCTATGATTGAGTCACATAGGTTGACCATGGCTTGCTTGTCTTTTATGACGAATTCGTCGTTGGGTTTGCCAATTCTGAACAGTTGATTTTGGTCTCCGGAGAGGTCGAATGAGTAAAGGCAGTACCAAACTGGTACTTTCATGCTTGTGAAGTAGTTGGTTAGGTCAACTATTTCGTTAAGATTTATCTGAGATATTGTTGGGGTTACGGCGACATTTACGCCCTCTCGTTTCAATGTTTCTACTGAGTTCATGGCTTTGTCGTAGGAGCCTTTGACGCCTTTGATGTAGTCCATTTTGTCTGGGTCTAGGCTGTCAAAGGAGATGGCCGCGAAATCTACGTTTCGCAGGGCGTTTACTTTCTCTGCTGCCATGCTGCCGTTGTCGTAGACCGTGGTTACGAAGTAGCGGCTGGCGTATTCGATTATCTCAGCGGCGTCGTCGCGGAGGAGTGGGTCTCCGCCTGAGAAGACTACTTCTACGATGCCCATTTTGCGTAGGATGTCTAAGCCGCGGATGATTTCTTTTGCTGATAGCTCGTCTTTTTCTTGTTCGTTCCAAACGTTGCATCCTCTGCATCGGTAGTTGCATTTTCGGGTGATTAGCCATTGTGCATGGTGTGGTTTGTTTGGAACCAGTGAGCGACCTGCTACGTGTGCGGCTTTGCTGAGTTTCACGTAAATCCTCTTGACTACGATAATACGAAGTATCATGCGGGCAGTATAAAACAGTTTTTCAAACATGGAGACTTTTGTCTGGGTTTTAAGTCGAAGAAAAGCTTGTGATAGAGGTTTTTGGGTTTCTTAGAGTTTCATTGCTTTCTTAATTATTTCTTTTTAGCATATCTTAAGGAAATGCCTTATCCGTCGGCAGAAGTTTGCCAAGGTTTTTAGGGGTGAATTGTAAGAACCATACAAAGCTTTCGAGGCGCTCTGATGGATTCGGTGGACGTTGTGTTGCTCACGTTAAACAGTGATAGAAAGCTGCGTCCTTGCTTAGAGTCCGTTTATAGTACAGTGCCTGTGAATAAGCTGTTAGTCGTTGATGGCGGCTCGACCGATCAAACTTTTTCCATTCTTGAGAGTTTTAACGTGAAATATGGCAATGTCGTGATCATCACTGACCGAGGTACGAGGGCGACAGCAAGGCAAAAAGGCATTGAAAATGTTACTACACCGTGGTTTGTTTTTGTCGATAGTGACGTGATTCTTTGTAAGGACTGGTACAAAAAGATCTTAAAAGAAGTGGATACCGATGTTGGCGCGGTTTGGGGTACTGAAGTGTGGTCTACTCTTCAGAATTCCAAAGCGTTAAAGATGTTTCTTTGGGTCACAAGGAAAATCTTTGAGATTCGCGGCGGAACCCACGACATTTTTATTCGAACGGAGGCTGTGCGCGGCATCAAGATTCCGGGCGAGCTTCATATTTTCGAGGACGCCTACATTAAAGATTTTATCACCGGGAAAGGCTTTCGTGTGGTCGCCTGCTATGACCCTTTTTGTATCCATTATCGGCCCAAAATGGTGTGGACAGTAAAGGGGAGTATCGACCAAATAGTTGATGTTTTACGTTTTGGTAGTCCTATGCGTATTGTAAAGCTTGTGTTCGCATACGGGTTTTACACATTTTATGCGGTTTCGCAGATTTTTTCTGGCAAGCCGCAACTATTGTAAGCATTTTGCCTTTGCTTTGTCCTGGTTTCTTGAATAAGTTATTATGTAATGATATGCAAATACTGGTGACATATCTGAAGAGGACCTTGAATCTGAGGCACTATGATGCAGGCAGTCGATGTTGTTATGCTTACCAAGAACAGTGAGCATTTGCTCGACAAATGTCTTGAAAGCATCTATCGGAATGTGCCCGTGAACCAGTTGATTGTGGTAGATGGCTTTAGCGAGGATCGTACCCTTAAGATTTTGGATAAGTTTAGCGAACGGTACGGTAATGTTACGGTGCTTAGTGTTAGCGGTTCCAGGGCGAAGGCTCGTGAACAGGGCATTGCTCACGTTAAGACTGATTGGTTCTTGTTTGCTGATAGCGACGTCATCCTGAGCAATGATTGGTTTGCGAAGGCAAAAGACAACATTAAAGGTGATGTTGGAGCGGTTTGGGGGGTCAACATTGATGTTATCCCCAATATGACTGACAAACGTGTTCTGAGACTGCAGACTTTGGTAGCTAACGAGTGTTTTAGTCTTCGGGGTGGCACTCACGATGCGCTGGTTCGTCGAGACCTTATCGCGGACATAAAGATCCCACCAGAGCTTCACACTTACGAAGACGCTTTCATAATGAATTGGATAAAAGACAAGGGCTACAAAGCCATTGTTGGGAAGGGTATTTATTGTCTGCATTTTAAGCCATCTACCAATTGGAGCCCTCAGAACATGATAGACGGGGCAATTCTTGAACTTCGCTGTGGTTTGATTTACTCTAAAAACTTTTCATACGTGATTTATTACCCTTTTTTCACATTTTACTGGTTTTTGCAGATAGCCTTGCAGGGAATGCGCGGTTTAGGTCCGGCTTAGCGCTTTCCACAGGTGGTCTGAAGCTGGGCGTTGGAGGGCTTCGGTTTTACCTCTGGAGTCTGTGATTAGGCGTTGAGTTTTGTTGTCTGAGAATTCGCCGATAATTGATGCTTGAATCTGGTTTTTGTTTAGGCTTGCAATTATTTCGTCTGTTTTTTCGTTTTGTGCGGCTATGAGCAAGGCGCCGGAACCAATTAGTTGTAATGGGTCGATTTTGAAGAATCGGCAGATTTTTGTGGTTTCTGGTGCTATGGCGATGTTTTTTTGGCGAATATGGACGCCTAAGCTAGCGGCGTCGGCCATTTCGTGGATGCCGCCTAATATGCCACCTTCGGTTGGGTCGTGCATGGCGTGGACTCCGCCTGTTTTGTAGGCTGTTAAGGCGTCTTTGACGACGCTTATTTTGTTGTAGAATTCTTTGGCTCTTTGTAGTTCCACTGTGGTCATGATTGTTTTTAGTTCTGTTTCTCTGTCAGATGCAAGTATGGCGGTTCCTTCTATGCCTGCTGTTTTGGTTAGGATGATTT
The DNA here is from genome assembly GCA_035506455.1 of Candidatus Nanoarchaeia archaeon. GTDB lineage: Archaea > Thermoproteota > Bathyarchaeia > Bathyarchaeales > Bathycorpusculaceae > JADGNF01. The sequence continues at coordinate 2,782 of DATJPJ010000261.1, read as the reverse complement.
TATCTTTTGGTTTGGCGCTTGCGGAAGTCACGTATTTTCCTTTTGGTGTGTATCCTATTGCGCATCCCACAACGATGGGGTGAGTAAGGTTTGGTGTCGATTCTGCATGGCCGCCGACTATGGCCATGCCTAGTTCTTTAGCGGCTTGACCCATTTGGGTGCTGATGGTTTCTACCATGGTCTTGTCAGCGCCTTGTGGGAGCATTAAGCATGAGAAGAGGAATGCTGGTTCTACTCCGAAGGTGGAGATGTCGTTTGCGTTAACGTTGACAGCTAGCCAGCCGATGCGTTCGACTGCTCCAGTGATTGGGTCCATGGAGACTATGAGTGATTTTTCGCCTAGGTCTATTACCGTGCCGTCAACTCCGGTAGTTGGTCCTAGGGTTATTTCTTTGCGTTGGGCTCCGAGGTTTTTGAAGACGACTTCTTTTAGTACGTCTACCGGGATTTTTCCTGGTGGTAACATCGCAGGTCCTCAGGTTTGAATTGTTCTGGTTCTAGCTTTTAAGCGTATGAATTGGTTTGTGGCGAGTGATCGATTCTATTTTCGCCAGGCTTCAGGTAATCTTCTCCGCAAAACAAGCGCCAGGGGAATACCGATTGCTCCTCCGACGGTGATTTGTGCGATGTTTCCCGGAACTTCGGTCAATGCTGCCCATCCGATATGTAGGGGAAAGAATTCGGCCAGAAAGTAGCCACCCACCATTTCTACACCTGCGATTGTGACCGCTAAGATGTCGCGCCATACTTGTTTTCGGTTAGAGATTGACCCGGCAATAGCGCCTTCGAAGCCCTTAATCACAAGGGTGAAGGGAGCGTAGGTGAAGGCGTATCCTGATAGCACATCTGATAATGCCGATCCAACGCCTCCTGCGATTCCGCCTACTAAGGGGCCGAACATCAGAGCTGAGACGAAAATCATGATGTCGCCGAAGTTTATGTAGCCGCCTGTTGCAGGTACGTAGATTTGAATAATGAAGGTGGCCACTGCGACGAGTGCAGCCATTACTCCTGAGAGGGCGATTATCACGGTGACTCTTTTTAACAGCCCGTTTTTGTTGGGTTCCATTTTCGGTTGTCCCCATGCATGGATGTTTGCGTTTCTTATATCTATAACTATGTTATCAACTGTGCATTAATTGCTCTTGAGCAAATTTGTTTTTTTTTATAGCTTGGAACTTCTTCAATTTGCGGCGCTACGATAACTAGGCGACAATTGAAAAAAATCTCGCAGATAAGAAAAATAGAAAATCAAAAGCCTATTCCAAAGAAAGTTTCAAACAAGAATCACCGAAGTTTTTGGCTCTTACTCCCATAAAGAAAAAAGGGAAATTATGTCCATCATGGGAAAGATGTATTGACGAAATGAAATCCTCGCTGTCGCGTTTGATTGTGTTTGAGGGGAAAATCTAAAAGGCAGAGCATTCCAGAATAGTACTAAGCGAGTGAAACGCAATGAGCATACCAAAACCTGTAAAAGAAGATCCAGTTAAACTCCACAAAGATGCAAGCGCCCTAATGGAGAACGGCAAGTATGCCGACGCCCGGGACCTATTTACTAAAACCGCCGATCTCTACTACAAAGGACAAAACTACTTCGGCTCAGCTGAAATGTACTACAAAGCAGGAGAATGCAGCTTCGCTCTCAAAGATTATGAAAAAGGCGTTGAGCTCTTCATGAAGTCGGCGGAGATATCACTTGACAAGAAATTCGAAAGATTCGGCCTTAGCGCGTTGGACTATGCGCGAGATTGCCAAAAAGCTCTCGGTCACACAAAAGAGGTTGAAGAGTTAACAAAAAGAATTAAGGAGCTCAAAGATAAACTCGAACCACCTGCCAGCAACGAAGAACAGTCTTTTTCAGTATTTTCCTAAAAATCAATTGCTTGAAAAAGAGCCTGTCATACAGGTTCTCCCTCTCATTTATGCTTGGGAATTGCCCACACTTTTTTGCGCCCTAACAAGTTTTCTCGTAAAGTGGGAAGCGATTGGTATTTGGGTATGACCTATCGAAGGATTTAGTGTGACCATTTTTTTCTTTTCCGCATATTGTTGGTTTGTGTCATTTGGGGTTTTGTTTATCACACAGGAGTTATTGGCAAAGCATAATCTTAACTATACCCATGCGACGAGTGGTTTTGGAAATGCATAAGAGAACACAAAACTCTCCTCATAAATGGGCTTTAGGGTTAAGGTATGCCTACACTTCTTAGGTCTCTCGCGGAAATCCTTGAAAAAGTTGAATCGACCAGAAGCCGTCTCCAAACTACCGCATTCGTGGCGAGTTTCCTGCAGGATGTGGAGCCTGATGAGGTGGAGCCTACGGTTTCGATGATTTTGGGTAGGGCTTTTCCGAAGTGGAGCCAAAAAACTCTTGATGTTAGCTGGGTGATTTTGAGTGGCATTCTGCAACAAGTTACGGGGATGGATTGGGGTGCCTTTAACGAGGCTTTCTCGAAATCGGGTGATATTGGGTCAGCAACTATGGCGGTTTATGAGAAGAGTAGGATGCGTAGGCAAGCGGTGTTGTTTGAGAAGCCTTTGTCGGTTTTGGAGGTTTGCCGCAGCCTCGAAGCCATTGCTGATGCTAAAGGGTCTGGGTCGAGGCAGAAGAAGGAACGTCTAATCATGACGCTTTTGAGCCAAGCGTTGCCTATGGAGGCTAAGTATTTGGTCAGGGTTTTCATCGGCGAGATGCGCACGGGTTTTCATGAAGGGCTTATGGAGCAGGCGGTGGCGAAAGCGTTTGATGTGCCTTTGGCTTTGGTGCAGGAAGCAAGCA
>DATJPJ010000260.1:0-3513 GCA_035506455.1 Candidatus Nanoarchaeia archaeon | reverse complement strand
AGATTTACCCTACAATCCCGCCGGACAGCCCGATAAACGCTGAATTGGTCGGCGTGAGCTCAGAAGTCAAGTACAAACGGCTCGAACGCAAATACAAGCCTGCATTCGGCGGACGCGTCCTCAACATCGAAGAGAAGAAGTGGCGAACCATCTACCTTGTTCGCGTCAAGCCACCAGTCTTCACACTGGAAAAGCTAGGCGAGAAGATAGTAGACGAAAAAGGCTTCGAGTACAAAACATTCGACGTTTACGTAACAGCCGACGAGAAAATAGATTTCCAACCCAGTAGCCTCATAACTCTCCAGGGCAAAGCTCTCCCAAACCCCAAAACACAAAGAACCACCTTCCTAGCCCATAGCGTTGAGTTTCCAGAAACAATAAAGAACTTCGACGCCCAACAGCTAGAGTGTCTGAAAACAAAATTTAGCGGCAAATCAGTAAATGAGCGGCTATCTTGGATATTGGAGAACTTTGAAAAATACAGCCAGGTCATCGGCAGACGCAACCTAACCCAGGCGATCTTCTTGAGTTTCTTCACACCCATCTGGGTGAAATTCAACGGAGAAACAGAACGCGGATGGGGCAACGTCGGCATATGCGGAGACACCACAGCCGGGAAAAGCAAAAGCGTACGCAAAGCAATCTCACTTCTCAAAGCCGGCACACTCATAACAGCAGAAACAGCCAGCACCGTCGGCCTGACAGGCACGGCTACCCAGATCGAAAGAGAAGGCTGGTTCATAGACTGGGGCTTCCTGGTCCTCTCAGACCGAAAACTACTCGCTGTTGACGGCGCCCAAAAACTCAGCTTAAGCAACTGGGCAGCCCTTGCGGAAGCCGAAAGAACCGGCGTTCTCTGCATCGTTAAGGCAGCAAAAAACTCAGCCTACGCCAGAACCAGACAGATCAAAATAGCGAACGCGGTTGACCGCGAAGCAGACAAGTACAGCACCAAAAGCCTAGCCACGTTCCTCTACCCCTGCCAGGCGCTTGCGACTATCTTTGACAAGACAAGCATCGCGAGATTAGACATCGCGGTCTTCGCGGACCAAAGAGACGTCTCGCCCGAAATCATAAATAGCACAACCATAGGAGAACCCGACAAAGATCTGCAAGCCCTGAGCGAGGTTTTGAAGTGGTGTTGGAGCGACACGGCAACAGTCGAATTCACCCAACCCGCTACCGAAAGGCTCCTGGCGAAGGCTACGGAGCTACATAAGCTGTTCTTCTGCGAGATGATCCCGCTAGCCAGCATCGACCTCAAATGGAAACTCGCCAGACTAAGCGTTGCCCTGGCGTACCTGACGCTGTCGACCAACGATTTCAAAACAGTCACCGTAACCGAGGAACACGTGCAAGGAATCGCTGACTTCATGCGCCAAGAGTACATAAACGCAGGCCTAAACATTATAGCGCAGAAAACAAGATTCGAGAAAATCGAAGTCGAAGACGTTAAGACCCTTTTCCTAAAGATGGAAAGCGCCAGTAAACTTGAGCCCGACAAAGTGGCGTCGATCCTGCAGCACATCGTAACTCACGGCCGGATAACTAAAGATGAGTTGAAAGCTCAGTTTTGCCTCTCAGACCACGCTGAAATGCGGCCACTCTTAGCGGTGCTACAGGCGGAAGGCCTGGTCAAAGTTGGGCGCGGGTTCTATCCTGAACCCAAACTCATCGAAGCATACAAGGTAACAGGGGGCTTCACCTTACATTGATTCTGCCACGATTGCCACATTTGACACGTTCAGAAAGCAACCCCCTCCAGAAGCTCTGCTGCCAAGGGTGCAGGGCCTTCCAAATTTACGAAAAATTACGACAAAACGGGGGGTTATCCGTTTTCTCGTCTGCGCAGACTCGCGGGTTCCCCCTATTCGAACAATATTGTGGTCTTTTGGGGGATACCCTTTCTTCAACGGGGAGCTTTCGGGAGAGTGGCAATCAGGGCAATCGTGGCAAAAGCACTTTTATGGAAATTTCTGCATCATTCGTAGGGAGTTTCTGCCTATACGAATTTTGCCGTCTTTTGCACGAAAATACCCCCTCCACCGAGCCGAGTTTGCAGGGAGTTTTCTAGTTTATGGTCGAGGTTCGGGAAGAGATCTCAGCCCCTTTTGATAAACGGCTTGGCACGAGCGACTTTGAAAACTCAGCGAAGCCCAACTTTGAACCTTCATCTGAAGATCATGTTCCATGCCCAAAGTGCAGTTCCAAAAACGTCTGGCAAAACGGCAAACGACACACGCCAGAGGGTTTTGAAATCCAGCGATGGTCATGCCGAGACTGCAGTTTTCGATTCTCAGATCCATACGACCTACTCAAAGCCCGGGAAGTAGTTGAAGTCTTTGAAACTGTTGATACGAAGTCATTAAAAAGCAAACGCGGCATAGTAAATGTTCGCCAAATAGGCGTCAAGGAGACGAAAAACTTGGCAGCGGAACAACAAACAACAGAAGTTCCGCGAAGAAACATAGACCAAGAAGGCGCCATCATAGACTTGCTCTGGCAACTAAAGAAAGAAAACTACTCTGACGACACATTACGAAGCTACGGATCCACGTTACACCAACTCAGTGCAACCGGCGTCGACTTATTCAACCCAGAATCTTTCAAAGACACGATGGCCAACCATAACGAATGGACCAACTGCCGAAAATACAACCTCACCAAAGCCTACCGATGCTTCCTTAACCATCACAAAATCGAAGCTAAGCTGCCAAAGTATAGAGTAACCCGGCCATTACCCTACGTGCCACCAGAAAAATACCTTGACCAGCTCATCGCCAGCTGCAGCGGACAAATGTCAGTGCTGCTCCAGACCCTTAAAGAAATAGGGGCTAGACCCGGCGAAGCACTCAAACTCGAATGGGACGACATAGACATTGCCAGCAGAAAAATTACAGTCTCGCATCCAGAGAAGGGATGCAATCCAAGAACTCTGCCAATATCAGAAGGCCTGCTTAACCTGCTACTGTCGCAACCACGAACAACGAAATTTATCTTCAACTACAAAAGCAAGAATTACGCAGGTGAAAGCTTCCGCAAAATGAGAAAAGCAGCAATCAGAAAACTAGGCAACTCAGAGCTACGCAAAATCGACTTCTATACCTTCCGCTATTACCGTGCAACCCAAGAATACCGACGCTACAAAGACTTCGGATCTGTCATGGTATTGCTAGGCCACAAATCATTGCGGTATGTGCTGCTTTATGCGCAGTTAAGCAAGGTCTACGAGCACGGTGGAGAAGGCTACATCTGCAGAGAAGCAACCAACAAAGCAGAAGCAAAAACACTCATCGAAGACGGCTTTGAATTCGTGATGGACAAGGGTGGAGCCAGCCTGTTCAGAAAACTTAAATAACATTCAGTGCAGTCTGTTTACAGCACGGCTGAAAAGTAATCCAACAAAAAAGTGCCGAAACATCACCCCTGTTGGATTACACCACTAAAAGTCCATGAATGCGGTTGTAGTCTAGCCTGGTTTAGGACTTCAGCCTGCCACGTTGATGACCCGGG
>DATJPJ010000259.1:0-4665 GCA_035506455.1 Candidatus Nanoarchaeia archaeon | reverse complement strand
AGACCGCGAATGTGCCAATCCAACCCATGCCTTTCTGCATCCAAAGCAGATACGCAAAAAACAAAGTCGAAAAACTGAAAACTACAGTGTAAACGCTGTAAATTACGGGAGTCATGGATAAACTGAGAAGTCCCGCCGACGAGGACGTCACCGCGGCAATCAAAAGCCAAAATCCGAATATGACATGAACAAATCCAACTAACAGTTGAGCTCCTACCAAAATAGCGATACCAACGATTCTACCTTTGTACTCAACAGGAGGATGCGCTTTATTCATGATTTTTTTTCCATAATCTGTTTTGAAGAATTTGTTAAAATGTTTTTCTCTGTCTTACAGGCTAGACAATCGTTAATGAGGCAGCAGGTAAGTTTGACAAATCTGCAAGGTTATTATAGGCATAAGTACTGATCGGAAATAGATAATGGTATGGAATTGAAGAGGGCTCTTGAGGAACTTGTTCATTTTATAGCTCAAGAAATGAAAAGCGTTAGCTATGAAAACAAAGGATGTTTGAGTATGTTTAAGATTTTGGCAATCAGTTTAATGCGACTTTTGTAAACCCTGATTATTTCAGGGTAACTTGATTTCTAAAAACCTAAGGCGTGGACTTGCGCCTCTTATCTGCTTCGGAATCAATTTCCTTGAGAAGTTTAAGTACACACTTCCCTCTGTATGCTTTTTCTGAGTCAGCGATGCTTGCTTGGGCGTGGCAAATCTCGTCAACTATGATTCCTTTATCTTCGTCCAAAATCACCGGGTAAACACGACAACCTGAAGGCCTGTGAGAGTAAATGTCGCAACTTCGATCCTTGACATTATAAAAAACACAGTTTCCTTGACGATTTCGAAGCATCGCATAGCCTTCTTTGTTAAATCGGACAAACGATTCTTGGTTGTAACCCTTCTTTTCCAGGCGAGTAATGTCTCGCGCGGTTAACAACATGTCCGTTTGTTGACAGCAGACTCCACATTTTATGCAACGCATGAATTTACTGTATTACTGGGATTATTTTTGCATTGTTGATTTGGTCGAAGATCTTAGTCGGTGTATTGCATGAGGTTTAGGTTGAGCATTTCTGCCCATGCTACATTTCTAATCGGTATACTCGTGAGCTTGCGGTTTTTGTAAGGCATGTATTCGACGAAGTTGCCTTTCCCAAAATTTCCTTTTTTGATATTTTTGAGATGGACATTTATTATTACCGACCCATCCTTGAGGTGCAGGTTGACGTTTTTTCCAATGAACGATTTTGCGCTGTTAAGGCTGAAGCTTTCCATTTTTTGTTCACCATTCAACTTCTTTGTTTGCAATGTTGCTCCAGCATTGTTGGCAGATAGGACGTTTTTCGCCTTTGATCATGATGTAAAGTTTTATGTTTTCACTGTTGCAGGATTCCTTCCATGGATTTTCGCAATGTTCCATTTTCTTGTCTCCAATAAATTTGATGATGGCTATTTAGTGAATGTCGCTTTTAAGGGGCGTCCGCAACCAACTCTCACAGGCAGTGGAGAGGGATAAGTTAAAGTGAAGTTTTTATTGCAAGATAACGATGAAGTTTTATGGACTATTACTTGCTAGTAGCTTCACTTACTTTGCTTCTCCAGCTAAGCATCTTTCTCTTAGTCATAGGCGGTTTCTTTTTCAAAAAAAGGCGGATGTTTCGGGCACATGGCTTCGCAATGTTTTCTGGCTTAGTCTTGCACTTGGTAACCATAGGCGTAGTCATGGTGCCCTCTTTTGTAACAGGGTTAGTTCCGCTAATCGCGAAGTCGCCTTTTGGGGAGATAAGTTTGGTTTCGCCTATTCACGCGGTGCTCGGCAGTGTTACAGCTGTCTTGGGTTTGTGGATTGTTGGTTGTTGGAGATTGAGAAGATCTTTGCAGTTTTGCGCTCCTAAAAGGCCGTGGATGCGAGTAACTTTTTGGATTTGGGGCTTCTCGTTGGCTTCAGGGTTCTTGCTTTATCTTCTTTTGTTTTGGCACATGCTTTTTGGCTAAGGAATTTTAGCTCGACTAAAGTTCTACTATTCGCGGGGTTAGTGTGTCTTTGGTTACTTTGAGAACGGCAACCGTGGGTTTAGGCTGATAATGTGGCTGAGGGTCAGTCGGGCTTCCCGGGTTTATGCAAAGGGTTTTGCCTTCCCAGACTATGCTTGCTTTATGTGTGTGGCCGAAAATGAGGACGTTGAATTGGTTGAGCTTAGCGATTTCGTTTAGGTTACTTGTTCCGTAAGTGGTTGATGGGTCATGAGTTACGCCAATTGTCCAATTCATGATTTTTAGCATGTTGACTTTAGGCAATATATTCTTCGTCGTGGGAGTGTCCATGTTGCCGTGGACGGCTAGGACTGGGGCGATTTGCTCAAGTTCATCTATTACATTGAGTTCAACGAGATCGCCTGCGTGAATGATGTAATCGACGTTTTCGAGTGCCTGAAAAATGGAGGCTGGCAAAGCTGAGGTGCGTGTGGGTATGTGAGTGTCGCTGATTATGCCCACGTTCTTGGCTGGTTCCGTACGTGGAATCCTTGTTGGAGGAAGCGTTGTCAAATCTGTTGCCACAATATCGCCTCGCCTGATAGTCTTCTCTAACTTGTTAACGTGTATGGGATAATAAATTTGTGTATTTCTGGATTCTAAAGCTGCGGGCTAGGACCCAGGCAGCTTCTCATTTTTAGTTTCCTTGCATTTTCTTGGGTCCAACCTATTTTGCATTTTGATAACTTGGAGTCCTGAGTCTTGATTTAAGCGGTAATGATGCAAACTTTTTAATCAAAACTAGCATAGTCTTAACGGGGCAAGCTTTGGGCAAGTTAAACTTCGGGGTTTTTCTCCCGTTTTACGCATTGCAAAGTCAAACTAAGCCGAATGAATTGTTCACACGCCTACGCGATGTAGTTTTCGAGTGCGAGCGCCTAGAATATCATTCTGTCTGGATAGATGACCACTTAATGTTCGGCAAAACCCCCTTGCTGGAGTGCTGGAGCACTCTTGCCGCTCTGGCATCGGTCACAAGGCGCATTCGTTTTGGAACGATGGTCACATCCGCGGCTTTCAGAAACCCAGCTGTTCTAGCTAAAGCTGCTGCCACAATTGATATTGTTTCAAACGGCAGGCTCGAATTTGGAATGGGCGCGGGAGTACAGAAAGAGGAGCATGAAGCCTACGGTTTCACGTTTCCAAATCCCAGTGCAAGGATTGACCGGTTGCGCGAGGCTATAGAAATCATCAAAGCCATGTGGACTGAGGAAAACATCAATTATAAGGGCAAATACTTCCTAGTAAACAGCGCTTTCTGTGAACCTAAGCCAGTGCAAAAACCTCACCCTCCTATAATCATTGGCGGTGGCGGAGAAAATTTAACCCTTAAAGTTACTGCCCAACATGCGGACCGTGTCGACTTTGGCTATCAAGCTGGTCTGAAGGAATACAGGCATAAGTTGCGAGTTTTGGAAAATCACTGCAACGCTATTGGCAGACCATTTGTGGAGGTTGAGAAGTCTTGTTGGCCCGCTGGACAGATAATCCTTGGCGAAAACTCGCGCGAGCTGAATGAAAAAATTGGTCGTTTGAAGCCTAAAACTGTGAGCCGCAAGGATTACGAAAAGTATACCTTTGCTGGAACTTCTGTCGAGTTCTTCGAGACACTGCGACCGTATGAAGAATTAGGCGTGACTCATTTCATGCTGGCGTTCGCAGACTTGCCAGAACCTAGCAGCCTTAGGATCTTTGCACAGCGAGCCAAGGAATTTAGCTAATGTTACTTTTGGATGTTTGTGCCGTTCCAGAAAATCAGATGATTGTAAGGCAGAGTTATGGCTTCCCCATCCGTCTTAGTCTCGTAGATTATATCTAGTCTTGAGCCGTACGTTGAGATGAGACTGTTTGTGTCGTTCCAGATAGTGGCTGATTGGTTGTCTGCGTTCCAAAGTCCCCAGATGGTGTCGTTTGCGCCTCGCATTCCAAAGCCGTAGTCTTTTGGAAGAACGTAGGCAGTGTCTGCCGGGTATGAATCGCCGCGTGGGTTTGTCTTTGTGTAATTCCAGAATTTTGCCATGGCGTTAAGATGGTCCAGCGTTAAGGTGCCAATGGTTCCTGGGGTCATTGGTGCTGTCTGGTTGCCGGGTGAATTGAAGATTATGATGTATTTCGCGTCGTTTTTGTAAGCCAAGATCATGTCATTGTACAGTTGGTTGGCATCTTCTAGAAAAGGCGCTTGGAAGTACTTCCAAGTGATAATGACGCCCCAATCTTGTCCTGTAGTGTGCCCTGCATTCATGCCTAACGTGTGGGCTGCGCCTCGGCAGAGAGAAATAGCGATCTGTCTGCTCTGGTTTCCAGTAAATTCTGTGAAGACTGTGTTATATCCGCTTAGGTAGTCGAACCAGTATAGACCATAATCGGACATGAAGTAGTTTGGGTAAGGCGGATTAAACCAAGCGAAGTCTACCGCGGTTGCACCTATCAAGGCTGACTGATATGCTTGGGACACATAGGAGTAGTCGGGTTCATTGATGTAGATCTGATTTACTTGGCTCAAAGGCACTGGCTTCTCTACTACACCATCGAGTTGTTTTCCTCCAACTTCGTCAAAGAGATAAACGCCTAGGAACTTGTCTCCCCATTTGCCTTGGTTGGTGTTAAAGAAGTTAGGATCGGGGCCT
>DATJPJ010000258.1:0-3129 GCA_035506455.1 Candidatus Nanoarchaeia archaeon | reverse complement strand
GTTTTCTGTCACATTTAGGTTGGTAAAGGTTATCATGTTCGTATAGTCTTTGACCTTATCTATGAGCTTTTTAGTTTCTGACACTGTTCCGCCCGCAGTTACACCTAAAAAGAAATCCTTCGGCAAAGGTTGTGAATCGTTTGTTTTTTCGTTTATCACCCAAATACTTGCCGAAATAAATGAGGCAAACAGCACAACAATTAGGAGAACGAAGACAAATAGGACGCGTGCAAAACCGGGCTTAAGGAAATAGGTCATTGTACAAGTAAACGTTAAGTGAGAATAAAAAAGTGACTGATTAAGCCGTCAACAGATCTTTTTGAAAAAATGGAAAAAGAGGGAGACTCAGCGGAGCTTCATCAACACCATTTCAGCGGCCAAAACCATTGGCTCCCAGGTTTCGCACAATGGCGGAGCGTATGCTGTGTCTGCCTTTGCTAGCTCTCGCACAGTCATGCCTTTTTGGATGGCAAAGCTAAGGCAATTAATGCGCTGGGTCACTTCTTCGCCGCCGATCACTTGCCCGCCTACGATACGTTGGGATTCTTTCTCGACAACGAGCTTTATCTTGATGGGTTTAGCCCCTGGAAAATAATCTGCTTTGGTTTTGCTGCTTATAGCTCCAGTTACGACTTCGATCCGATTACGGGCTGCGCTGTTTTCAGTTAATCCTGTGTTGCCTGCCTCTATTTCGAACAACCTGGTAACAGCGGAGGCTAGAACACCAGTGAACATTGAGTAGTCACCTGCAGCGTTCATTCCAGCCACTTTACCTTGACGCACAGCTATAGTACCTAACTGGGCGCACATAGGTCGATGAGTGATTATGTTTGGGGCTTCAGCACAGTCGCCTATGGCGTAGACATCTTTTACGTCGGTTTCCATGCGCATATTAGTCTTGATGGCTCGAGTTTCGCCAAGAGGAATACCTGCGTCGACGGCTAGTTTGGTGTTTGCGCGGACGCCAAAAGCGCTGATAAAGAGGTCGGCTTCAATTTTTTCACCGCCAGCCATAACTGCAGTAACTTTATCATCGCCCAGGAATTCTTCGACGCCTTTGCCCGTGATTATGTTCATGCCCTTTTCAAGAAGGTGCTCTTGAACAAGTTTTGCCATATCTGCGTCGAGTAATTGAGGCAAAATTTGAGGCAACATTTCTACCACAGTTACTTTGAGGCCTTGTTCCATCAAGCCAACACCAACTTCTAGGCCAATGAGACCCGCACCCATAATGACTGCCGATTTAGCACCGGCTTTGACTGCGGCAACAATTTTTTCTCCGTCTTCAATGCCTCTTAAGCTCAGAATGCCTTGTTTCTCCTTGCCTTTTATAGGGGGCATGAAACTATCGGCACCGGTGGCGATTACTAGGCTATCGTATGGCATGATTTCGGTGACGCCTTCCTTGCTGGTGTAAGTAACCGTTTTTTCTTTGGTGTTTATTGCGGTAACTTTGGTTTCGTTCTTGAGGGTGAGTTTGAGCATTTGAAAGTATGCCGGCGGGTACACGATAAGATTTTTGAATTCAGCGATCTGGCCACCAATGACAAACGGTAGTCCGCAGCGGCTGTATCCCGCATTCTTCTCTGCCGTAATAAGGGTGATTTCAGCAGTTCGATCTTTTTTGCGCGCGGCCGACGCGGCTTCCACGCCTGAGGCATTTGCACCAATAACTATAATGCGTCTATTCGGCATTCGGTTTCGCCTACTTGGATTGGGCTTTGTGCCATTCGACGGCGGCATTGAAGTCCATGAGGTTAGTTAGTTCTGCTTGTAGGTTAGCAGGTTTCACTACTAGAAGCCAGCCTTTGCCATAAGGATCTTCGTTGAGGAGTTCTGGTTTAGATTGCACCTCATCGTTAACTTCTTCGATGGTTCCAGAAACAGGGGCGATAAGGTCAGATACTGCTTTAACTGATTCAACGGTTCCGTATGGCTCAGTTTGCTTGACGTCGCCGCCTGCACTGGGAAGTTCAGCGTAGACGATTTCACGCAAGGATTTCTGGGCGTAGTCAGTAACGCCTATGCGGACCTTGTCACCTTCGATTTTGACCCATTCGAAGTCTTTTGAGTAGTAGAGGCCTTCCGGCACTTCGTATGCTTCAACTTTAACCATGTGTGGACCTTCTGTCGAGTTACTCTGGATAAATTCATGCTTAAAAGTCTTCACGGTGAAATCACAAGAACCCGGCACGCATGGGTTTGAATAAAGTGCTTTTGGATTACTGCAAAAGTGGCAGATTGTGGCTGAAGCTCTAAAAAAGGAATGAAGTGATGCTATCGTTCACGTTTCCCTGCGATCCAGTCTTCAGTCCACTGGCGTGCTTGCGGGTCAGGAACTTGGACGGGCGGGTGTTTGAATGCATAACTGGGCATGCTTATGAGTGCGCCTGCGATTTTGCGGTCCAAAGCAATTTTGGCGGCGCGGATTAGATCTATAACTACGCCAGCACTGTTGGGTGAATCTTCGACTTCAAGTTTTAGACTAATGTTTATTGGACGGTCGCCGAACTTTCTACCTTTAAGTGAGATGTAGCAGATTTTTTTGTTCTTCAGGAATGGAACATAATCCGATGGACCAATGCGAGTAGGCAGGGAATAAGGAACAAGGCTGGTGACAGCTTCGGTTTTGCTAATCCGTTTTGATTTTAGGCGTCCCTCGACAGTCATGTTCTGAAAATCCGTGTCTCCGCCCAAATTAAGCTGGTAAGTTTCATCAACTATAACGCCGCGGTCTAAGCAAAGCCGAACAAGAGTCCGGTGAAGTATGGTGGCTCCTACTTGACTCTTAATATCGTCACCTAGGATCGGCAGACCTGCTTTCTCAAATTTTTTGCTTTCCTCTGCGTTCGAGCCTATGAACTCTGGCATGCAATTAACCATTGCGCAACCTGCATCGATAGCGCATTGCGCGTAGAAGCGGGTTGCATCATGGCTTCCTACGGGCAAATAGTTGACAAGAACCTGAGCCTTAGCTTCCTTGAGAGCTTGAACAACACTTGCCTTGTCGGTTTTACTGTCGTCGTAAACGTTGAAGGTCTCCCTCATATGCGGCGCGACGCCGTCCAGAATCGGAGCGGGTGAGACTTTGACACCTAAATTTGGAACATCAGAGAATTTTTCACAAAC
>DATJPJ010000257.1:0-7513 GCA_035506455.1 Candidatus Nanoarchaeia archaeon | reverse complement strand
ATAGAAGCTGCTGCATTTGTTGCATTTAGTGGATTCGTTGCCCACGTATCGGTCTAGTGCTGCTTCTAAAACCGTTCTCCCACAAGCAGGACATTTTTTAAGTGACAGGTTAAGCATCCGCTTCGTTGTTGGAAAGCTTATCATGAAGTTCCAGAATTGATCGTGGCTAAGTAGACTCATGTACCGTCTCCTGAAGCAGGATGAACATAATGTAGATGGTTACGAGAATATGTTAAAGATTTCTCCATATAATTGCTCAGACTAATCGCTATGTTGTCGTGAGGCGTATTTTTCTTCGGTACCAATTCGGTGGATGTTGTTGTAAGCACAGAATGGAATCACTTTCAAATTAGGCGTCACATAATGCACTACGCATCGCTGAACTCGATTTGCGTCAAATGTGTACCGGTCCATGAATGCCATACAACCCAACAGGAAAACCCTTCTTCGGATAGGCCCAAGTGACTGATAGCTTGGCGCAACAAACATCTGCAAAATAGCGTTCATCAACGTGAATATTCCAACTTCTTGAGTAACAAGAAGCATGTTTAATGACAACATTGCAGACATGAAAAGCGACGTGAGCAGGGAAATCTTGCTCTTGGCCTCAACGTTCTGCGCAGTTTTTAGGATGCCTTTAAAGAACTTGTTATAGCTGACGAAATGGTTAAGTGGAATGATTTTTCCGCTTTTAGAAACGTACATCCAATTCACGATTCCACAATGAGGGCTACAACTGAATAATGGCCAAGGTTTCTTCATAAATTTGCGCATTATTTTAATCGGCGAAGTCATCACAGATAACGGAAACATGTCTTTAGCTTCAATTTCTCCACCAGTCTGTGCTTCGACCTGTTCGGCAAACCGCCAGTCTCGCCAAGCTTCCTGAAATGGATTGTCTGTTGCGCGTCCAGTAAATGCAATAGGCTGGAAAATCAGGCCACGAACAATATCACTGTTAGCAGCTGCGAACCGAATTATTTTGCCGACTTCTTGGTCATTAAACCCGTTCATCAACGTCGTAACAAGGATGATTTCCATGTCAAGTTTGCGGCAGACTTCAATGGCTTTGAATTTTTCTTGCAGCATTTTTCGCCCTCTTACTTTTTCGTAGAATTCGTCGCGGAAACTGTCAAACTGCAAGTAAACGATGTTCAAGCCGCTCGCTTTTAACTGAGCCGCGCGTTCCGGCTCTTCTGCAAGATGAATCCCGTTCGTTGCCAAGATCGTCATGAATTTGAGGTTGTGAGCAGCGGAGATAATTTCGTGCATGTCTTTGCGCTCCAGCGGTTCACCGCCTGAGAACAAGATGGCTGGAGGCTTGGGAGTGCGCTTGTCCAAGAATGCCAAGACATTAACGAGTTCTTCTTTGGTGGGTTCGTAGTTAACAATGTGGTCAGAGAAAGTTGAAAAGCAGATAGCACACCGTAAGTCACACTGTTTTGTAACGTCGATAACGCCTATTACTGTATCTGACACATGGCCAGTGCAGTTTTCGCAGGTGTAAGGACAACCAGGCACCTTCGCGATGTTCTCCGCCTCTGCAAAATTCTTGAAGAAGTCGAATTCTTCTGTAAATCCGTATACCTCAGGGCTTTGCCAATGCGTAGCCTTGAAGGTACCATGTTCTTTGCAAGTTTTTGTGATTAGAATTTTGCCGTCTTTGCGAGTAAGTACGGCATCTATTTCTTTTTGGCATTCAGGACAAATGCTCTTGGTCTTAGCCATTAAAGGATTCCTCGGATTGCTGTTGACAGCCCTTCAAGTATGAGTGCGAGCGGAAGCAGAATCATAGACATTGTAATTAAACGTTCGTATTTCCGAATGTTAGACAACGTGGAAGCTGAGGTAGCAAGACGAATCGAAGAATAAATCAGAAGCGCGCTCCAGAGCAGGATAAATGGCAGGTAAAACAAGCCAAAGCTGCCTACTAGATAAGGCAAAGGAGCAAGCATGCCACAACCGATAAAGAAAACAGCCGCAATTTTTGCAGATGTTGGTTCGCCGATTTTTTTGGGCAACGTTGGATATCCAACCTTTGAGTCACCTTCTAGACTGAGGATATCGCGCAGAACGTTTCCGCCTATCGTCCCAAACGCAATTGGGTAAAGACTGAGCGAGACGAGGCTAACGGTGTTTGATATTGTTGATTCGCCGTACATGAACGCTGTACCTGTTAGGATACCAACTAAGGCATTGGCGGCGAATCCAGATTTCTTCTTTACAAGAGAAGAGTAAGCCAGTAGCAACACTGAATCCGCTGTTAGGATAGCGAAACTCATCCAGTTTATGATCAAAGCCAATCCTAAACCTACGACGAAAAAGAGAGTGGATACAATGATGACTTGGTTTAGTGATAATGAACCCGAGGGTAGCGGACGGTTTGGCTTGATGACTGCATCGCTTTCTTTGTCAAAATAGTCATTGACTGCGAAGCCTGCAGAAGTTATGCATGCCATTGAAAAGAAGATCAATAAACCTGTTGTGGCACTTGGAAAAGCGCTCTTGGTGATTGCAAATGCTGTTAATAGGGCGAGCCCACCTGTCATGAGCCAGTAAGGCAATCGCAGAAGTGCGATTAAGCCCTTGGCAGGTGAGGTTTTGCTCAAATCATTTTCCTCTCGGCTATGAGAGTGCGCAAGTGGTCTTCGATGCGGATTTTTGGTGTCCAGTTAAGTTCGGTCTTGGCTTTTGTTATGTCGAACCAGATAGTGTTAATGTCGCCTTGCCATGACTGGCCTGTGGTCGTAACATATGTTTTGTTAGTCAAGTTGAGGATTTTGAGCATCATCTTTGCCAGATCAATAATTTTTATGGTTTCGCCGAGGCCTAAGTTAAAGGTTTTGCCAACCGCGTTGTCACCCGAAGCCAGCACAAGTGCATCACAGATGTCGAGAACATGCACGAAGTCCCTGCTTTGTTCGCCAGTGCCGATTATTTCCAGTTTGCCCGGATTCTTTTGGAGTTTGTCCATGAAGTCACTAATTACGCCATGGCATCGTGAGCCGTAGACGTTGGAGAAACGCACGATGGTTATTTTTGACCCATATTGGAGGGTGTAGATTTGAGAGTACTCTTCCCCTACGACTTTACTTAGTCCGTAGCAACTGAACGGGTGAAACCCGTAAGTTTCTGGCGTGGGCAATTGCTCAGGGTTGCCGTATACAGCGGCACTTGAAGCGAAAACAAGGCGAGCTTTGTCTTTGCGGACCTTTTCAAGCACGTTCAAGGTACCTCGAGCGTTATTTTCAAAGTCTAGGGTTGGTTTCTCCATGCTGTAAGGAACCACAACTTGGGCAGCTAAGTGATAAATCAGATCAAAGGTTGGAAGGCTATTGAGTTTTTTCAGGTCTAGAATGTCGCCCTTAACAAATTTGGCTTTGGGATTGTCTTTAATGTTTTCGGGCTTGCCGTTGGACATGTTGTCATAAACGGTTACGTCTGCGCCCATTTCCAAGAGTTTTTTGGTGAGGTGATATCCTATGAAGCCTGCCCCACCCGTGACCAAGATTTTTTTTCCGTTAAGATTTTCCATGAGCCATCACGATAAAGTCTATATCCTCATCGGATCAGTGTTACCGTATATGTCGAGGGTGAATGCTATTAAAGTTTTCAGAGATCTGCTGGCTTTCCTCACAGTCATTCCTTTGGGGAAAACAGAAGATTTTGTGGAGACCTCGGCACGGAACATGTGGCTTTTCCCATTTGTAGGCGGCCTAATGGGGTTGATTGCTGCAGGTTACTTCTCGGCTTCAAGGTTTATTTTGTCTTACGTGCTGCAGCTAGCAAACTTTCTTGTTCATATTCCAACATCCCTTCTGTTGGGAATCTTACCTCCAGCCATGACCATTGCTTTTCTGCTGGTGTTCACCGGTTTTCAGCATTTCGACGGTTTAGTCGACCTGGGTAACGCCCTTGGTTTGCGCAGGATTGAAGAAAGAAGAGAAATGGCGCATAGATGGGTGGTCACATACAAGGGAGCGTTACTTGCCTTATTCGTCGAGTTCTCAGCGATCGCAGGGCTCTTCTTTTTAAGTTGGAATATCGCCGTGCGAGCAGTCGTTGTCGGTGAGGTTTGCGCAAAGTTGGCAATGGTAACAATCGTTTGGCGAGGCAAAGCAGCGCACCAAGGGTTGGGTGCAAGGTTTATTGGAAGCGCGAAACGAAAAGCCAACGTAGTGGCTTATGTGGGAGCCCTGATCATGGCCTTTGCGCTATTGGGGTTAGTTGGAATAATTGCAGTGCTAGTCGCCGCGGTTTTTGGAGTGTTTATGGATGTTGTGGCAAACAGTATGTTTGGAGGAGTTTCCGGGGACATGATTGGGGCCACTAACGAAGCCTCCAGGGCATTAAGTTTGGTTTCAATCGCTGCATTTTCGGTTTTGGTTTCTGGTCTGCTTTGGGGAGGTTTGTTCCTGTGAAGGTTCCTGCTTTGATTATGGCAGGTGGCATGGGCAAACGAATTGGTTTGCCCGTAGAGAAGCCTCTCTTACCTTTTCTGGGCAAACCATTGATTGATTGGGTTGTTGAGGCAGTTAGTTCCTCTTGCAATGTTTCTGAAGTCTACGTTGTAACGAGTCAAAACACACTTAAAACCGAAGAACATTGCAAGAACAAACGGTATAGTTTTCTTCGAACAGACGCACGTGGCTATCATAACGACTTAAAGCAGGCGACCCTTCAGGCAGGGTTGTTGGGTGCCGTGTTAACGGTTCCTGCTGACTTGCCCGCAGTAACTGGAAAGTTCCTCGGCAAGGTGGTCAACGAGTTTGAGGTTTGCGGTTATGATTTTTTGGCCGTTTTTGTACCTATAAAAGCTCGCGAACGATCAGGGCTTTCTGTAGACAGCACAGATGAGTACAGAGGTGTTTGGTATGCTGTTTCAGGGGTCAACATCGTAAACGGCGAGGCTATTCAGGGTGAAGGTAAGATCGAGACCAGCGCGATAATTACTGATGAAGTCGAGGTTCTGCTGAACATTAACACTTTGAAGGATCTAGAAATCGCCGAAAATATTGTTCAGTCTCTTAACAAAAAATAGTTTTCACATAGAGGAAAAAAGGCATTCAGATTTTGTTATGCGTTGGTGTTTTGTGGTGCGATTTGTACGTTGAGTACGCAGAAGTTTCCGCTGAATTGAAGTGTACCTGTTTGGTTTGGAGTCCATAGTTCGAAGTCCACGAGGTAGTTTCCAGGATTGTTTATGGAAATTGTTGCAATGTTTTCCCAAGTGGCAGCGTTCTGCACGTTTCCGGTGAAGGTTTGGGTTGCGTTGACATCAAGAGGGAATACTGAATTTGTTTCGTTGGTTATTTTTACAAGGACCTCGGCACCGTTGACGGTTTTCCCGTTGAAGTTTTCTACATCAACGTATACGCTGAATGTACTGTTTACGTTTGCTACTAAGAACTCTGGGTAATCGGCTGCTTTGCGGTTGCTGTCTAGAAGGTAAATTGTCATGTAGGGCTTTTGTGCGGGCTGGTCAAAAACTAAGAATGTTACGAGCAGAATCGATGCGATCACGAGCGAGATTGCTACGGCAATGGCGTAGGCGTTTTTGTTGTTTTTAATGTCAATGTTTCTCCCGAACGCTTTCAGTGTTTCGTCTATGGTCTCACTCTCTTAGTTTTCTGAGACGTCCTTTGAGGATTGTTGTCATTATTTCGATTCCGGAGTTGAGTGGCCTAAGTTTCGTCTTTCCGTATTTTCGGACTTTGTAGTTTGAGGGGATTTCTACCATCTTGAATCCTTGTTTGGCGAAGAGTATGAGCATTTCAGTTGCGAATGCCATATCTGTTTCTTTGAAATCAACTTTTTCGATGGCGGAATGTGAAATTGCTCTGAACCCTGATTGGGTATCACTGAGCGCTTGTTTGTAAACCATGTTAAAACAAAAAGTGAGTATTTTGTTGCCGACGAAGTTGAAAAAACCCATGGCTTTGTTGGGATCGTACATCCTTGTCGCGAGACACATCTCCGCGTCTGTTTCCATCATTCTTTCTAGCAGTCGATTGACGTGTTTAAATTCGTAGGTTCCGTCGCCGTCCACCATCACGACAACATCGCCTTTCGCCTCCATCATGCCTCTGCGTAGGGCTAGACCGTAGCCGCGTCTGGGCTCGATGATAAGTTTGCAGTTTGAGTGTCTTACTATGTCCAGGGTTCCATCAGTTGAGTTGCCATCTACAATTATGATTTCTTTAGGGAAAGCCAGTTCTCTATCGAGCGTTTCTATGGCTTCACGTATGTTGCCTGCTTCGTTAAGCGTTGGGATAACTACTGAAACCATCTCTAATTTTGATGTCATGCTTCGACCAGCTTCCTCTCAGGGGGAATGATATATTCACGCAATATGGTTTAAATAATTTCCTGATAAACCTTTAGTAATTGTTCCACATTGGAATCCCAACTGTACTTTTCTGTGATTATCTGCCGCAGTTTAAGCCGAAGGCTATCGGCGTTTATGTTTGAAAATTGCACGACTGCGTTTGCTAGGGCAGTTGGGTCGTTTGGTGGAACAATATTTCCAAATCCGTTTATCATGATTTCTCTTACCCCGCCCACGTCGGTAGCTACTAGGGACAAACCGCATGCCATCGCCTCAAGGGCAACTAGCGGAAGGCCTTCTCCTGATTTGCTTGGTAGTACAAAGAAGTCTGCTGCGTTGTAGTAGTTGGGCAGTTCCTCGTCGGAAACGAAGCCTGCTAGTACAAAATTTTTTTCAATCCCTAGCCGATTAATTTTGGATTTGACGTCTTCGAAGTCTGGACCCTTGCCAACGACTAGATAAACAATTTTTGGATTCTCGACTATGGCGATGCGTGCACTTTCTATTAGCGTGTCAATGCCGTTTTTGTAGACGAGTCTGCGTACGGTCAGTGCGACTATTGCATCATTAGGGATGGAGAGTTTTCTTCGCACCTTAGTTTTAGCGTCTGGCATGAGTTTGAATCTGCTTAAGTCCACACCGTTGTATATGACTGAGACTTTTTGGGGGTCAGCACCCAGTCTGAGAACGTAGTTTTGAGTCGCTTTGCTGATGACGATTATATGTCGTGCTTCTTTGATTGTTTGTTTGCCGACAGCTGCGTCGTTTACTTTTTCGACCATGTCCCAGACGCCGTCGTAGTTGATGAAGGTGTTGTGCTGAGTCAGAAGGAATGGTTTGCCATATCTTTTTGCAAGTTTAGCTGCTGCCAAGGATGAAAGGTAAGGGTGTCCATGTGCATGAACAAGGTCGGTCGATTTGATGGCTTTCAAAAACGTGTCAATGCTGGTTACGTTTGGGATTGGGTATGGGATGCCTAACCTAAAGCCTATGTTTAAGGCGTCGTAGCAACGAACGCTTATTCCATCGTAAGTATAGTGGCGGGGGGTGTAATTTCTGTGTGTTAGCACTTCAACACTGAAATTCTTCTTCATGAGCCGTTTGCTCTGCTCGTAAACTACTCTTTCTATGCCACCGACGTGTGGAAGGAATGTGTGGGTTACAATACAAAGTCGGTTTGCAACC
>DATJPJ010000256.1:0-17753 GCA_035506455.1 Candidatus Nanoarchaeia archaeon | reverse complement strand
GGTGTCAGCCAAGTTCAAACCATGATGGTTCGCCGAACAAGCAGATAAACCATTATTTTGTCCCTTTTCTCACGCTCAAACGTTTATATATCCTATAATTGCATGTTTCAGCAAGCTTAGTTCACATTCATAGGAAGAAGTTCTGATGAGCGAATCTCATGAAGTCCAACTACGTGCAGGGGACGCCCGACAACGCGATGTCGGACGCGGTATCGCACGCATAGATCAGCGAACCATGCAGAAACTTGGCATAAGCGCAGGTGACGTCATAGAAATCGTCGCCAAGCGAACAACCAGCGCGATAGCATGGCCTGCATACAGCGAGGACCAGAACCGCGACATAATCAGAATCGACGGCTTCACTCGAAAAAACGCGGGCGTAGCCATCAACGAATACGTTCTTGTCAGACCAGCAAAAGTAAAAACCGCAATGAGCATCACATTGGCACCAGTTGACATGAGGCTCAACGTAGATGATGACTTTACCAACTTCGTCAAAAACCGCCTCATGGAACGCACTTTAGTCGAAGGTGACACAACCCTAGTCATGATGCTCGGTCATGCTATCCCATTCACAGTTTCCAAAACTCGACCCCACGGTATAGTCAAGGTAACAACCGAATCGCGCCTTACCATACTGAACGAGCCTGCACCAGAAACCAAAGGACTGCCACGCACAACATACGAGGACATAGGTGGACTTCATGAAGAAATCTTACGCGTTCGCGAAATGGTCGAACTTCCACTTAGACATCCAGAACTGTTTCAGCGTTTGGGCATTGAGCCACCAAAAGGCGTGTTACTTCACGGTCCGCCTGGCTGCGGCAAAACCTTGCTTGCCAGGGCAGTTGCGAACGAGTCAGAAGCAAACTTTTACTCAATCAACGGTCCAGAAATCATGAGTAAATTCTACGGCGAATCCGAAGCTCGCCTACGCGAGATATTCCAACAAGCTCAACAGAACGCACCAAGCATCATATTTATTGACGAACTCGACGCCATCGCGCCAAAACGCGAAGAAGTAACAGGCGAAGTCGAACGAAGAGTAGTTGCACAACTGCTCGCACTAATGGACGGCCTATCAGGAAGAGGAAATGTTATTGTCATAGGTGCGACCAACCGTCCAGGTGCCCTCGATCAAGCATTACGAAGACCCGGCAGGTTCGACAGGGAAATCGAAATTGGGGTTCCTGACAAGAAAGGTCGTCACGAGGTAATTCTAATTCACACTAGAGGAATGCCACTTGCTGCTGACGTCGACACAGACAAACTTGCAAACATGACCCACGGCTACACAGGAGCCGACCTATCAGCTTTGGGCAGAGAAACAGCCATGAAAGCCCTACGCAGATACCTACCGCAAATTAACCTGGAAGAAGAACGCATCCCACCCGCCGTCTTGGAGAAAATGGAAGTCAAGATGGAGGATTTCATTAACGCGTACAAAGAAGTCACGCCAACTGCAATGCGTGAAGTCTACATCGAGGTGGCAACCGTTCATTGGACCGACATCGGTGGCCTAGATAGCGTAAAGCAACACCTAATTGAGGCGGTCGAATGGCCAATGAAACAGCCTGAAATCTTCAAACGCCTCAACATCAAACCACCAAAAGGCATCCTCCTGTACGGTCCGCCTGGCTGCGGCAAAACCTTGCTCGCCAGAGCAGTTGCAACTGAAAGCGACGCCAACTTCATCTCAATTAAAGGTCCAGAAGTCTTCAGCAAATGGGTCGGCGAATCAGAAAAAGCAATTCGCGAAGTCTTTCGCAAAGCACGCATGGCTGCACCGGCAGTAATATTCTTCGACGAGATGGATTCACTTACGCCTCAGCGTGGATCAGGAGGTAGTGACACCGGAGTTTCTGAGCGGGTGATTAGCCAGTTGCTCACAGAGATGGATGGTATCTTGTCACTTCAAGATATAACAGTCATTGCCGCAACCAATAGACCAAACCTGATTGACCCAGCAGTTCTCCGCCCAGGGCGATTTGACAGATTAATCTACGTGCCTGAACCTGACGAAAAAAGTCGGATACAAATTCTCAAGCAATACACCACCGGCATGCCACTAAACAAGGATGTCGATCTGAATCAAGTTGCTTTGCAGACCAAGTATTATTCAGGTGCTGACTTAGAAAATATTTGCCGTGAAGCTGCAATGCACGCCTTGCGCCGAGACATAACTGCCTCCGAAGTTACCATGAAAGACTTCTGTGACGCATTAAAAGAAGTTGGGCCTTCAGTATCCCCTGACATGGAGAAGTGGTATAAGGGCTTCATGCAGCAAGTTCGTCAAGTTCAAAAACCATCAACGCCCATCGCATAGGAGGAAAAAAAATGCCTTTACCCACAAAAACCTGGAAAACCCGGCCCGCCTACTTCGTCCTTCTTGAAATCTTGAACAAGAAGGGTGATATGCCAGAAACAGACCTTTTCAATGCCCTGCAAGATGAATTCGAGGATTTAGGCTACAAAGACTTCGTTGACCTGCTACTCAGACTAGAAGTCGCTGGCAAAATCCGAACGACTTCACTTTCGCGAGGCAAAAAACGCGTAGAGCTTGTTGTTCACTAAGCGGGCTTTTTTGCTATGGCTAAAGACTTGTGGGACGCCGTGGTCATTGGTGGCGGACCTGCAGGCTCTTCTTTTGCCTATGAACTTGCAAAGCGCAGCTTTAACGTCGCAGTTTTTGAGGAGCATCCAGAAGTCGGACTTCCATCACACTGCGCAGGGCACATCAGTATCCGCAGCCTACGCAGTTTGGGGTTGTATCCCCTTCCAGATGGAATAGTCGAAAACACTTTTTCTGCAGCCAATTTCCATTCACCATTAGGCGCGAAGTTTAGCGTGCATTTAACAAAACCAGTTACCTGTGCAGTTAACAGAGCCAAATTTGACCACTTTTTGGCTCAGAATGCCAAAGCGCAAGGCGCACACTTTCAGACAAACAGTCGAGTGCAATCACTCATCGTTAAGAAAGGAGCGGTTAAGGGCATAACTCTCGCTCAGAACACTGACAGCGAAGGTCAAGTTTTGGCTAAACTCGTTGTTGACGCAGAGGGAATCTCTTCACGACTGCTAAAACAAACTGGCCTAAGGGGACTCGAAGGCAAGAAACTGGTTTACGCTGTCGAAGCGGAAATGGACGATGTTCGCGATGTGGAGGACCACGCAGTTGAAGTTTTCTTAGGAAAAAATTATGCACCAGGGTTCTATGGCTGGCTCATACCAAAGCTGGACGGCTCAGCCAAAGTTGGTCTTGCAACAAACGAGGGTAATCCGAAGGAGTTTTTCGAACGGCTTATCCACAATCATCCTGTCGCTTCTAAACAACTTAAAAATGCCAAAGTGAAGAGCCTGGCTTTTCACGCTATTACATTGGGCGGCCCAATTCCTAATGCTTATTCCAATGGGTTTTTGGCAGTGGGCGATTGCGCCTCCCAGGTTAAACCTACCACGGGAGGAGGCGTTGTCTTCAGTATAACTTGCGCAAGGAAAGCCGCAGAAGTCGCTTCAGAAGCCCTTAAGACGTCGGATTTGTCAAAAAACTCATTACAGCAGTACCAGCAAAGAATTTCGGAAGCGTTGGGCTTCGACGTCGCCGTAATGTCGAAAGCTAGACAAGTACTCGACGGTTTTTCAGACAAAAAAATTGAAAGCGCATTTCGATTTGCCTCAAGGGTTGGCCTAGGCGAAGCGCTTCGAGACGTGGATGAGATAGATTTTCAGGGGCGAATGATTCTGAGTTTGGTCAAAAAGCCAGCCGCATTTGCAACTTTAATGTATTTGATGGCTTTGTATCTTTTTACATTTGGGTAAAATCGTGCCACGGCTCGGCGAGTCGCCTGCCAAATGTTTGTTTGGGCGCCGAAGAAGTTAAAGCAGGGAAACACAACATTAGCGCTTGTGAGTAATGAATGGGAGACTCTGAATTCGACTACAAACAGGTTCTGGTGTTCCGCAAAGACCTCCAGATGAGTAAAGGCAAAATAGCTGCTCAAGCAGGGCACGCAGCAGTCTCATCGGCTCAGGACGCTTACGTTCATCACAAGAAATGGTGGGAGAGCTGGATGTTCGAGGGTCAAAAAAAAGTAGCGGTTAAAGTACCCTCAGAGAAAGATCTTACCGACCTTGAATCAGCTGCCGACGACCTTGGCTTGCCTCACTCACTGATCGTCGACCGAGGATTAACAGAGATTCCAGCAGGAACCATAACCTGCCTAGGAATAGGTCCTGCCCCTAACAACTTAGTCGACAAGCTAACAGGCAAACTTCCTTTGTTGTAAAAGGCGAGTGCTTTTGGAGCTCCAAGTTCCCGAAATTGAGCGACAAATCGGCATCGAAACCTACTCCACCAAAACGCCAGGCATAGGTGGAACGATAAAACGCGCAATTGAAGATTTCATTGTTCAAGAAATGCTCGTAGACGGCTCGACAGCATCAGTCGAAATGGTTAAAGAGAAACCTCCTTTGGGCGCAACTGCAACAAAGCAACAGTTTCTGATATGCGAACTCGTAAAACGAAACTGGGACACTTTCATTGCAATTAAAAACTTGGCAGAGGCACTGGGCGTTGACCAAACACGAATTCAGTTCGCTGGCATCAAAGACGCCAAAGCCTTGACCGCACAATACATCACAATCGAAGGAGTTTCAGCAGAAGACGTTTCTAACGTTAGAGTTAAGGACGAGAAATTGCGGCCACTAGGCTACTTCCATTCACCGATGTCTCCCTTCTACCTCTTAGGCAATGACTTCAAAATCAACATCAAAAATGTAACCTATCCTAAAGAAACTGTTCAAGAGCAAATCTCTGAAACCATAGCAGAACTCGCTCAAACTGGAGGCATTCCTAATTTTTACGGCCACCAAAGATTCGGAACAACCCGACCCATTACACATCTTGTTGGAAAAGCCTTGGTTCAAGGAAAACTCGAGGAAGCAGCAATGATTTTCCTGGCCAACCCCAGTCCTAATGAGCATCCTGACTCGACAAGAGCACGCACAAAGCTTCAATCAACACAAAATTTTCAAAGTGCACTGCGAGATTTCCCTCCACAACTGCGTTTCGAGAGGCTCATGATTAGGCATCTCGCAGAAAACGCAGGGGATTTCAAGGGTGCGTTTCGAAGGTTGCCTTTGAAGTTGCAGCTGCTGTTTGTGCAGGGATATCAATCTTACTTGTTTAATCGGTTTTTGAGTCAGCGAATTATGAGAGGCTTGCCTCTAAATAAGGCAGAAGCGGGAGACTTCGTGGTTAGCGTTGAACGTTCAGGTTTACCCATGATTCACACAGGAAGACTCGTCGATGAAGGCAAACTTTCAGACATAAATTCCTCGATAGAAGCTGGAAAAATGCGTGTTGCTCTGCCAATTGTAGGTTTTCGTCAACGTTTTTCCCAGAGTGAGGCAGGGGAACTTCAGCACCGCATTCTGGAAGATGAAGGAGTGACTTTACAAGATTTCAGGGCATCTGCTTTGCCTGAAGTAAGCGCAAGAGGGGAACTTCGGGCAGCGGGTTCGCCAGTCAACAATTTCTCACTTGCAAGAACTTTCGCAAACGAGACAAAATCTGAAAAGCAGAGCATAGAGTTGGAGTTTGCACTTTTCAAGAGCTCATACGCGACCGTTCTCTTGCGAGAAGTGATGAAGCCCATTGACTTGATAGCATCAGGGTTTTAAGCTTTGATCATGCTTTGTCGGTGCGGCTAAGATCGCGAAGCCTATTTACGCCATCTATCTCGAGGATAAATTCAGTCACACTTTTTGGAACGAGGGCTTTCCAGCTATCATCTTGCAACATCTTTTCTCGGACCAAAGTCGATGAAAAGAATTGTCTATCGTAAAACGGAATACCCTTGACCTTATAACCAGCCTCCATAAAGAGCCTCTTCGTCAGTGGGTCGTTGCTATAGACGAGGTGAAACTTGGGCGTATAACCTTCCAACCCTGCGACCCACATCATGTGCAGGTGAACGTCGGGAACAGGGACAACCCAGAGACGCGCATAGTCTACCTTCGTTTCCTCAAGCGCCGATCTTATCATAAAAAGGCGCTCGCCTGCAGTGAACGGGTTGCCTGGATTGTGGCTATATTGGGCGCTACCTATGACGACAACGAGTTCTTCAACTTCTTCCAAGATTTTTTTAATGGCTTCAAGATGGCCTAAATGAAAAGGTTGAAACCGTCCAACATAAAGACCGCGAGTGGGCATAAATGACGTGCACCTGTGCCCTTCAAGAGTTAACGTCGCGAGCTTTTATGATTTACTGTTTTCTAATCAGTTAAAAGAACCTATCTTCTACGTGTAACTCAAAGTTGGTATTTTCGCTTACGCAAAAAAATGCCTTGAAACTGTTGCAAGCGAAATTTGCCTAAATCTTTTAAGGCGTTACGTTACAATCTCTTTTCTAAGACCATCCTTGGAATAGGCATATCCTTGGAACAAAAAATGGACTCTGAACGAACACGAAACGCAGAAAGTCCAAACTTGCCTGTAGATCTCATTCGAGTTGTAGCCGTTGTACTAGTGATTCTGTTGCATGCCTCCATAGAATCATACACATATGTAATGCTCAACGCATCTCAGAGTTACAATTACTGGCTAGATACCACGATTTATGACAGTTTGACTCGGATCGCCGTTCCCCTATTCGTAATGCTAAGCGGAGCTTTACTACTTCAGCCAATCAAAATTCAAGAGCCAATTAGGATTTTTCTAAAGAAACGATTCACCCGTTTAGGTTTTGCGTTTGCGTTTTGGAGCGCTGTCTACTTTGCATGGTCCCACTTCGTCCATAATCAAACGCTTTCAATCAACTACATTATCCAAGGATTGTTAACGGGACCTTACTTTCACTTCTGGTTCATCTACCTTATCGCAGGGCTTTACCTAATAACGCCTATTTTGCGCGTTATCGTCACTTACGGGGAGCGCAAGATTTTGAGGTATTTGATTTTGCTTTGGCTTATCGGCGTAGGAGTTGTCCCCGTTTTTCAGCTGCTAACCGGATTTACCGTGAACATCAACCTTATCCTCATCGGGGGATGGATTGGATACTTTGTACTGGGAGCATATCTTCAAAATACTAAAGTTCGAACATGGTTGCTTTTCGGGCTCTTGGTTTCAGGATTCATTCTAACAGGATGCCTCGCTTGGATCATGAATAATCCGCTTCATTATTTGGGCCAGTACTACTTCTTCTTCGGATCTCTAACACCAAATGTGGTTTTGACTGCGGTTGCGATGTTCATAATTTTGAACAAATTCCGACCCGATTGGCCAGGAAGCAAACACCCATACATTGGCAAAGTGGCACATGCAATAAGCGTAAACAGTTTACCAATTTACTTGGGGCAAATTGTAGTGATGGAGTCGCTGCAGATGGGTTTCTTTGGATTTAAGCTAAGCTTAACAGTCTTGAACCCAATTTACGAAATCCCCGCCATCACAGTAGTCACACTCTTCCTTACGTTAGGGTTGGTTCTTCTAATGAGGCAGGTGCCCGTTTTGAAGCAGCTAATTGGGTCACGATAATTTTACAGATTTGCCAAGCACGGATGTGTTCCGATACAGAAGGGTTATTACATTCAATCCACACAGCCGTTTCCGAAGGAGACATCCACATGCCCGTAGTATTCGTAATAGGAACCGCCGGTTCAGGCAAAAGCCTCTTCACAGCAGCCCTCAGCGATTGGCTCAAAATGAGCAAACAAGACGTAGCAGTCGTCAACCTGGACCCAGGCGTTCTTAAACTGCCTTATTCACCGGACGTGGACGTTCGCAACTACGTGGACGCCGGAGACATTATGGAAAAATACGGATTAGGCCCCAACGGAGCCGCCATCATGGCCGCAGACCTTATCGCAGACGAAGTTGAGAACTTGACCAGGGACATCGACGATGCCCACGCCGACTTTGTCTTGGTGGACACACCAGGGCAGATGGAACTTTTCGCTTTCAGAGCCAGCGGACCCTACATAGTTAATGAACTTACCAAAGAGCCCAAGGCACTAATTTACTTGTTCGACGCGGTTTTCAGCGTCAACCCCTTTAACTACGTAAGCAACATGTTCCTATCGGCAGCCGTCTACAACCGATTCTTCCAACCTCAGTTGCATTTACTGAGCAAAACCGATTTGCTGCCCAAGAAAGAGGTGAGCCAAATCATTGAGTGGTCAGGCAACCCACGCAAACTTGAAGACGCCATAGAAGCCAAGTTGGAGGATAGCAAACGAATTTTCAGTCGCAGCATGCTAAAAGCCATAGGCCAGTTGGGTATGCAGTTTCATTTGACTCCAGTATCCTCTAAGACAAATGACGGCTTAATTGCGGTAAACACAATTCTTGAACGCATGCTAATGCAAGGCGAGAAATACACAACATAACATAATTCTAAAGATCACCAATAAGAACCCACGCCGCTGCAAAGGCACCCCGCCTCGCTTTTACAGAATCGTCGTCAGAGCCAGCGATTATGATAACGTCATTATCTTCTGGCTTAATTTCTTTAAGAATTGCCTTGGCAGCATCAGGATATTCTTCTTCGATACTGTTAGTTACAGAATGGATTATCAAGCGGCCTTCATGAGAAATAATGGCTAACGCGCGCTTGGCACCTCCCATGATAGCAGCATCGCGCTGTTCAATACCAGACTTAACTTTCGAACCGCTGTCTTTAACCAAAATCGCAAAGTTGTAATTTGAGTGGGTTAATTGATTTTTTTCGACTTCAACCCGCTTTGGAAAAAGCTCCTCAAATTTCAACCAGGTTTTCTCCCCTTTCTCAGTTAGACGCATTCCGGCTTTCTCGGTAACGATTAATCCTGCGTCCTGGAGGTGATGTACAATTGTTCTGATGGCGCCTTCGCCCACGCCCAGCTTTTCAGCAAGTTTTGTGCGTCCAATCGGTTTTTGAGCCATAAGCTCTAAAGCGTAGTATATGTGAAACATGGAGAACGTGGTTGACGGGCCAGGTGCTTTTTCGCTGGCCAAACTTTCAATTAGCTTCTTAAACTCCGCGGTCGACGTCAAAAATTTCGTTCTCCACCTTCTATTCTCGAACGGCTAACTATTATAATTTTTTGACAGCACATGAGCTCTTGCTAACTCTTTCGATGATTCATTCACTAATTTAAGCTATCAAATCATATCCACAAAAAATGCAATAATGCTGAAAATGTGGTGCAAATAGTTTGTCAACGAAAAATCAAACAAAAAAGAAAAGTGAAAGCTACGCTTTCTTTTTCTTTTTCGTGTCAAGGCACTTGGGGTCTTCTTGCAAAAGTTTAGGAATATAATTGCATGCAGGATCTGATTCGAACAAGTCACCCGTATAGAACTCTGAACGCGTTCTACATCCACCGCAGATTTCTCGGTATTCACATACTCCGCATCTGCCTTTGAGGTTATTTTTGTCTCTTAACTTAAGGTGCAGTTCGCTATGCTGCAGTTCGTCCCAGACGGTTTTGAGTTTCTTGTCTTTTACGTTGCCTAGACGGTAGCCTTCATGGAAACCGCAGCTTCGATAATCACCGTTCTCCGTTATGCTTACATAGTTGCCGCCAATTGTGCATCTTCCCAAGTATCCATCGTGGAACCATTCCCAGAAGTCTACGGGGTTCTTTTGGCGGACAATCCTTGCATAGAATGGAGCATAAACGTTAACCTTGACTTTCCCCATGAGTTTTCGTTGAATATCGTAAATTTCGTCGAATGCTTCCTCATACTGTTGAGGCGTTGGGGCCAAATCAGGCATGTTATTACCCGCCCTACCTACAGGAACCAAGTTGTGATATACGACCATGCGGGCTTTATACTCTTCCGCCAAAGCAGCTGGGTGGG
Organism: Candidatus Nanoarchaeia archaeon; assembly: GCA_035506455.1. Lineage (GTDB taxonomy): Archaea > Thermoproteota > Bathyarchaeia > Bathyarchaeales > Bathycorpusculaceae > JADGNF01. Next base: position 7,909 of record DATJPJ010000256.1, on the reverse strand, counting down.
CCATGTGCTTAATGTTGTACTTCGTCATAGTAGTGACAAGACAGTCAAGTAGGCCATTCTTCGACAGCTCCTGCATCGCGTGAATCGCTTTGTCGTAGCTTCCTTTGCGTCTGATGACCTCATTGGATTCCCTGTTTCCGTCAATGCTCACAGCAGTGTGAACGTTGTACTTAGCCAATTTGTCAAGCCGCTTCTGATCAAATGCAAATCCGCTGGTGATTAGGCTGACTTCCATGCCATATTCTTTCTCGGCGTAAGCAATTACGTCAAAAATATCTTCTCTCACGAGAGGTTCTCCACCGCTTATGCCAAACCATGGAGCACCAAAATCGTGAATTTCATCAACCATCTTATAGGCTTGCTTTGTGCTTAATTCGCTATCCTTGGCATAGTCTTTGGTATAGCTGCAATACATACAGTTTCCAACACAATTTCTAGTACACCGCCAAGTAACCATGTACAAAGGGGCTTTTGAGCTAGCCATCAAACTCACAACACCAAATACACGAATCTTATCGATATAAAATTTCCTATAAAAACAAAGATAACTCTCCCTGCCGATTTTCATCTGAACATCGGCTCAATTTGGCAGTCCACGATTTGTGAAACCCAATACCGCAGCTGTCCCAGCAGAATCAGCATTCTTTTCATCCCAGACACGTTCGCGACTCATTAGAAAATTATATAAGCCAACCTAAGTGTCTCATCAGATTTCAGCCAAGGAACCTGCGTTACAGTGTCTAAGCTAAAAGAATTTCCGAAAATTGCTAAGGATAAGCTGCCAATTTGTACGTTCTTTGCGCTTTTGATAATCACAGCTGTTTCAGCGATATTATGGTCGCAAGCCAACGACCAAGGATATAACCTTGGAGTCACCGTAATGGCGTGCGCACTAATTGCAATTGGAGTCGCCGAAGCCGTTGATCTGATTCTGCACAAACTCGAGTCAAGCATTCAACTAAACTTCGTGTCTTCAGCTATCTTCGGTTTAATCGTCGCCGATTCATACTCACTTGGCGTCCCAGGCATGGCGCAGGCAAGCGACATTCTTCCGAAAGCACTTCTAAGCGCTCCCCAATGCTTCCTCTATGTAGCATTAATCTCTCTCATCGGCGAAGTCCTTTTCAAAAAAATCGTCGGACTTTCCGGAAGAAAAATTGTAAATCCTGCTGCAGCTGCCAAGCTAGTCGTTTTTCTTCCATTTATGGGAACAATCCTGCTAGTCAAGGACCACTACGCCTCTTACGGAGGCGGAGGATTGGGAATTCCAACCCTGGCTGGTCCAATTGGCAACACTGTAATTAATGGAAACGGCCTAAATTCATTCGCATCTTACCTCCAGAGCTGTTACACACTTTCAACAGCTACGACATACACCAGCTTAAGCCAACTCATGGTTCTGCAAAAATTTCACGGGTGGATTGGCGGTGCATCAAGCCTGGCTGTCATAGTCGTCGGCGTTTCATTGTTCGCGTTGGCTCGTGAGCACATCAAATGGAGAATTACAGTCACTTACTTTGTCGGGGTCGCCTTGATGGCGTCGATTATGACGTTTATTTATGGCGGAGATTTGTTTGTTCGGATTATGTTCGAAGTGTTCATAGGCAGCTCCATTTTCCTTGGATTCTTCATGGCAACTGACCCTGCAACCACGCCAAAAACTTACTATGGGCAAATAATCTTTGGGGCAGGTCTAGCTACACTGACTGTATGTATCCAAACATACATGAATTTCTTCGGTGGGTCAATCCTCGCGCTGATAGTGATGAACATTGTATCTCCATTACTTGACAAGACTAATAATTGGCATTTGGCAACCAAACCTTAACTTGAAAAAATCTTTTCTTGGAAAATTTAGAGTTACGCGCTTGAGTACAAGTTACAAAAACCGCTATCTTTGGACTAACACTTTCAGCTTGGGTGTCAGCGTTTTTGTTTATATTCTGAAAGATTTGCCGAACAAAATTGCCTGTATCTTGCCTTATTTGCTAAACCTATCAGAAAATCTTATTAACTCAACTCCATAGACGTTCTCCAACAGACTTTAGTAAAGGAGAATTAGGAGAATGTCAAAACCAAAAGAATACTCAAACATGTCAAAAGACAAGTTAATGCTGTACACTTTCTTCGCGCTACTAGCCATTACCGTAATCACATCAGCTTTGTGGTCAACGGAAACTACTCCCTCCGGATGGAACTTAGGCCTAACTTTAGCAATTAACGCCGTAATCGCCGTTGGCGTCGCCGTTGGACTCGACGTACTAATATCTAAAGTGACTTCCGACGCCACACTAAACATTTTGTCTGCTGCCGTCTTCGGACTAATCCTGACTGACTGTTACACTCTCGGTGTCCCCGTCATGCGCACGGTTGAACTCTTTCCGCTGGAAGCACCACAATGTTTCTACTACATAGCTGCAATGTCTCTAATTGGCTTGGTGGTCTTCAAGAAAGCCGCCAGCTTGCTCGGTAGAAAATACGTTAACCCCGCCGCAGCAGCAAAACTCGTTGTCATGATTCCTTTCGTCGGTTCTTTACTCATTGCAATCGACCACCTAAAGAGCTCACTTCTAGGCGTGCCCTCACTAGCCGGTCCACTTGGCCTATCAGCCGTTGTAAACGGTAACGGAGCCGCAGGATTTGGAAACTATATTATCGCCTGCTTCTCAAACGCCAGCACACAGGCACCTTCAGTCTCCACAAGCAACCTGATTCAGACCATGCTCTTGGACAAGTTCCACGGCTGGCCCGGTGGAGCTTCATCAATTGCAGTAATCGTTGTCGGCATAGTCTTCTTCGCACTAGCAGGCAGATACGTAAAATGGCGAATAACTGTTAGCTATCTTGTGGCTGCAGCAGTCATGGCTTTGTTGCTATCCTTTGCATACGGCGATTCTGACATTACGGTACGTCTTCTGTTCACGTTGTTCGTCGGAAGTTCGATATTCCTAGCGTTCTTCATGGCAACTGACCCAGCAACAACTCCGCTGACATACACAGGGCAAATAATTTTCGGCGTTGGCGTAGCAGTCTTAACAGTATTGATGCAAACATACATGCAGTTCTTCGGAGCCTCATTCGTAGCGCTAGTTATAATGAACCTAACCGCACCAACACTTGACAAAATCGGCAAGCTCAAAGCAACAACCGAAAGCAAGGAACCTAAACTACCCAAAGCAAAATCCTTCCCAGTCGAAAAAGTAAAACTCTACGACTGCATCCGCTGCGGCGCTTGCATGCGCGTTTGCTGCCATAAGCTTTCCCCGATACTTATCAAGCAGGCATTTGACAAGCAAGACTTTGACAAATTGATAAAGCTGAACCCTGACTACTGCACAGGCTGCGGTCACTGCACATTCGTTTGTCCAGCAAGAATCGACCTGCGAAAAAGCGTTCTAATGGCAAAGAGTGCACTGCGCGGACAGCAGTAGCACCAAACTTTTCCTTTTTTTATTTTCTTTGTTTCCATCAACCAACCTTTATGATAGCATGCTAAAACTCGCAGACTACACTTATCTAGAAGATTAATTCACCAAATGTTCCAACAGTTAGAACATTTTTGACGACGCTTTCTCGTTGATAGTTCTTGATAGGCATTAAATTTATAAACGCGCCCAAACGTAATAGACATCAAAGAGGAGAAAACATTGGAAACAGAGAAGTTTAAAATGAAAGACATCGGATGGGGCTTGATCGTTCCAGTCCTCGTCGGTCTGCTGATAATGTTCTTCCCCGCAGTTCTTCGCCCAACCTTTGATGCATGGTTCCCCGCAGCAACATCGCCATACGCTTTTCTGACAGTAATATTTACCCATGGCTTCGCAGAAATCGTCCTGTTCGCCATCCCAGTTCTTCTAGGCTTAATCTGGAACAAATGGGCAGGCGGAGCAGCCGGCTTCATTACTGGCACGTTCTACTACCTTGCTTACGCAGGATACTTTTCAGTCGGCATGACTCAATTCGGCGGAGAATTCCGTGACCCAAGCTTCATCGGAAACTACATCGTAGGCGGAATGTTGATAGGCTACATGGCTGGATCGCTCAACAACGGCTCATTCAACTTCAAACGTATGATGGGCTCAGGCTTAACAGCTGCTTTAGTGGTCGGTGTTATGCAGTTCCTGTTCAACATTAGCATATCGTTTGCGCCTTCAATGTCCCGGTCCGTCTTAGGATTTGCAGAAACACTTCTTCCGATGGTGATCGTGGGCGTAGTCACTCCAATTGTGTCAAAAGTGATGACCTGGTACGGAATGTACCCTCAGCGTCATCAATAAACCACTTTCTTTTTCATTTTTTTGTAAAAACTTCTAAAAAAGGATAATGAACAAGAAAAAGAGGCTAGCAAGTGCTAGTTTTATCAGCAAACTCCCACGCTATATTGCCTTTCCAGATTTCTCCTTGCTTAGTTAAACGCACTTCCTTGTTCGTAACTTCGATCAAGCCTTTGGCTTTGAGGTTTTTTATCTGGTTCGGAAAAACTTCTTCGGGGAGCTTACCAAATTTTTCCTTAAATTCTTTCTTGCTTACGGGGAGCCGTATGTAGAGTCTATCCATTTCTCGTCTCATCATCTCGTCATCGCTTGATTCTGAGAGCCTTTGGATGGGCAGTTTCCCTGTTTTTACTGTAGCCATGTACTTGTTTATGTCTTCGATGTTGCTATAGCTGAAGCGTTGCAAGTACCCCATAAAACAACCGGCCCCAGTTGTGAGGATGCCTCCCCATGGCCAGCCATTGATGCAGTTTTCGCGCTTATGCCATTCATTTCGACTGAATCGGTCGTGGCCAACTGGTGTGTAGCCTGCTTTTGTGAGTAGGTCGTAAGCAGCGATATACATTTGTTTCTCATATTCCGAGTTCCCCGGAGGAGGCGAAACACCCGTTTGAATCATTTTCTCGAGCGGCGTGCCCGGGTCAACATGCAATGAGTATGCGTCAATTTCTGCATCTAACTCTACGGCTTTTTTAAGAGTGCTTATCCAGCTATCCATAGTCTGACCTGGCAGATTATACATGAGGTCTACGCACACACACAATCCAAGTTTCCTTGCATGTGTGATGGCTTTGGCTACATCTTCCCCTGAGTCTGGAAGACAGAGCATTTTTCGCAGTTGGTCGTCGAAGGTTTGTGCACCCATATCCATTTGGTATACGCCGTATTCGGCGAGTTTGTCAATTTTCTTGAGAGCAAGAGTTTTAGAAGAACCAGTAACTTTGATGAAGTATTCTTTGTTTGTGTTGAATCGTGCTTTGCAGAAATCAATAAGATCAATTATCTGTTCTGCTGAAAGAACGCTAGGGGTTCCGCCGCCAAGGACAATTTCGTCGAAGACGCTTGTCTTTACATATTTCGTCTTAGCGTACATTTCGAGCTCTTTTTTCACGAGTGCCAAGTAGGGTTCAATCTGAACTTTGCTGCTTGCTGTTGTTGGGAAATAGCAGAATGCGCATCGACTATCGCAAACGGATATCCATGGTTGTAGTTCCATGAGCCTACCCGTTGTGTTTTCGGTGTCAAGAAATTCCATAAAAGCTTTGTAGGTTTCTGGCTTGATGTTAGGGTAATCCCTGTAAGTATGGGGTGGCCAGTTTGCCCGCTCGCCGTAAGCGTCGGGTTTGCTCTGAGTAGTGGAGTTCTTCATGTCGAAGCCTCAAACGTCCAGACTTCAAAAATGAATAATTGCATAATAAGGTTTCCGTAAAATAATGTTGTGTCAAGAAAATTTGAGCGACATGAAACCTCATATCAGATAATGTCTAATACTTTGAGAATTTATGAAATTTTTCTTATCTGCTTCAATGACTCATCTGAGAAGAGGAGAAGTTTATATGATTCCTGGACTATGCTTTTGGAGTCATTGTTGGGATGAAGGGGCAGAAAAGACAGGTTGACTCAGAAGAAGTTACTGCACGTCGCGGCTGTTTTCTTAATCTTATCCACTATTTCCATGGCTTTGTTTTTTTCATATTTGGGCAGTACTCCTTACGCAAAGGGGGCAATTCGGGTTGCATGTATTGGAGATAGCATTACTCACGGTTCGGGTTATCCATCGCAGCTTCAAACCTTGCTCGGGAGCACCTACAAAGTAGCTAATTTTGGAGTTAATGGAGCTGGCGCTTCTGACGAATCGAGCAAACCCTACATGCAACAGCCGGATTTTCCCAGGGCGGAAAATTTTGACCCAGATATAGTTATAATTATGTTAGGAACGAACGACGCCAAAGTGAATAATACTCAAGACCTATCTCACTTTCAAGAAAGTTATGAGGAAATAGTACGGCAATTCGAGGCCCTTCCCGGCGACCAACAGGTTTTTGTCGTAGATCCTCCCCCAATTCTGAACAATTCGCTTAGCCTAAGCAACGATACTCTTGTCCAAGACGTGATTCCGCAGATTAATCAGGTTGCAAGCGACCTCAACTTGCCAACTGTAAACGTTTATTCAATACTCTCTAATCATACGGAGGTTTTTGGAGACGGCGTTCACCCCAACAGCGAAGGCGGTACGATAATTGCAGCCCAGATTTATCAAGCGCTGACTTCAATGGAACAGCAGTATTCGCCCCCTCCGTCTCTCGCGCCTGCGGCCAGTGACAACGTATCATTAGATGGATAGTCCTTCTATTACCTGACATCCATGCTACAAGTTGCAGCTGTTTAGATTATTTCTTTTGGTGTTTCTTCTTTTAGCCTAAGTCTGACGTCCAAGAAAAGAAATTAGTTCGTCACCAAGTTACTTCCGTTTTTTGCGCAGTGCAAGTGGTATATATACGCAAGCGGGGTCTTCGGCGTACATGTCGCCGCTATAGGCATAGGCTCGATTTCGGCATCCACCGCAGATTTCTCTGTATTCGCAAACGCCGCATTTGCCTTTCAATAAATTGCGGTCTTGGAAGCTGCTGTAGAAAGGTGACTTCTTGATTTCTTCCCAGGCGGTTTGAAGGTTTTTCTCTCGAATGTTGCCTAACATCATCGGTTCCCTTGGAGTTAGGTCGGTGTAGAAGCATGGGATCAGGTCGCCGTTTTCGGTGACACTAACATAGCCGCCAAAAGCGAAGTAAGTACATTTACCGTGGAATTTGTGCTCGTACCACTCGTCGAAGTTTTTGATGTTTCGTTGTTTGACAACTCTTGCGAAGTGAGGGCAGTGAACATGGATTTCGAATTTACCCTCGTATTTTTCTGTGAGGTCCCAGATGTGATTAAGAACTTCTTCATATTGTTCGGGTGAAGGCGTAAGATCGAGCATTTCTTTGGCTCTGCCGCTTGGGACCAAGTGATTGAACCAAACGAAATTGGCATGATATTTCTCAGCGAGCTCGCAGACATGGTCTAGATGCTGGTAATTTATGGTTGTAATGGCGCATGCCAAGCCATTAAGGATCTTGCCATTGCTCAATTTCTCAATTGCTGCGAGAGCTTTTTTGTAGCTGCCTTTTCCACGAAGTTGGTCGTTGATTTCTTCAGGTCCATCTATGCTTACGCTGGTCCAGACCTGGTTCTTAACTAGGTTGTCATAGATGGAGCCATCGACGAAAACGCCGTTTGTTAGTAGGCAAACGTTGAGGCCTTTGCCCTTGGCATAATTTACAATCTCGAAGATGTCCGGTCGTGTCAAAGGTTCGCCGCCTTTGATGCCAAACCAGCGAACACCGAACTTGGCTACTTCATCAACTAGATGGAAAGCTTCCTTGGTGGTAAGTTCCCGTGGGGCTTTAGCACCCGTGGCGTCTACGTTGCAGTATTTGCATCGAGCGTTGCATGCGCCAGTGGCTCGCCATGAAGTCATGAGTAAAGGTCCTTTATTTGCCAAATAGAATTCCTCTGTACGTGTCCTGATTCTATGATGATAGGAGCTAGGTTCGGAGCCTAAAAAAGATTATGCGGATGTCTTGGCTTTTCTGCTC
>DATJPJ010000255.1:0-14015 GCA_035506455.1 Candidatus Nanoarchaeia archaeon | reverse complement strand
TTTCGCGTAGGTCTTCAGCGGCTTCGTCAAAGATGTAGCCTTGACAAAAGTTGATTTCCTCTTCAGGCCTGGGCTGTAATCTGTTAAGAAGTTGAGTCACAACTTTTGAAGCTTGTGTCAGGTATTCCTTCTTGCGGAAGAGAGCTGGTTGGAAGTATTTCACGTCTATGACATCATAGCAGAATTGTTGAGGCTCGTCGCGGTAGGCGCCGATTACTATGCCAAAGAGCAAATCGCCGCTGCCAGCGTCGTCCACGGTAATGGTCACTTGAGCTGCTTCCTTTCATTCTTCATGCTTGCAGTCGTATAAAAACAGTCCGCAGGTTAAAGATAACTCATTGCATCAAAAGCTATTTGAACAGTCACTCTATCGGCGGATTAATTTGTATTTTTCTCGATTTTTGTTAATTGTAATTGTTGTTGTGTAATTACAGTCACAAATTTTTATATCTTCTTTAATGTAAAATTCAAATATAGCTATTTCTTGAATAAGGTGAAAATGAATTGAACCCGAATAGTAGAAAAGCAACAGCGCTAGCCTTCATTTTATTGGCATCGACATTTATGCTAGCAGCCTTCGCAGTAAACACTGCAAAGGCTCAAACTGGATCACAAGCAGTCGTAATTCTTCTTGCGTCAGCCGGCGGAACAACCTCCCCAGCGCCTAATACCGCTGATAACCCTAGCTACTCATATGACAACGGAACCTTCATTACCTTTTCAGCAATTCCAGACCCAGGTTTTGCGTTCCAATACTGGATCGTTTCTGGGGCATACACACCAGGTCATACGGGTACACAGGGAGGTTTCTACATTGACCCCGATACAGGGGTGCCAGTCCAGCTTCCAGTACCAGTATCGACTTCAGGGATTGACTCTTTGGTCTTTACAACAAACCCTGCGAACATAACCTGCGGATACGGCTACACTTACACCTACCAAGCAGTTTTCGCTCCAACGACGAGTACATCACCCACTCCAACACCAGTTCCCCAAACGCTGACGCCGACAAACACGTCTCAGGTCGTTAACATACTGCCCTCGATTGGAGGAACCACAACACCAGCCCCAGGAACCTATGTTTACAGCAATGGCGAACCAGTCATGCTGCAAGCTACACCTGCCGATGGTTTTGCGTTCCACTATTGGATTGTATCAGGCAGCTATACCCCAGGCCATCAAGCCCAGCCAACTTATATTGCAAACGTGACTGACCAGTATCCGACTGTTCCTAGCAACATTTACTACCCCACGATAGACAGCCTAGTCTTTTCAATTAACCCAGTGAACATAACATGTGGATACGGCTATACCTACAATTACCAAGCGGTCTTTGTACCCGTAAACTCTACAGTTCCAGTGATTCCAACCTCAACGCCAATTCCAAGCCAGCAAGTCCCAACCACTCCTATAACTCCGACAACGGCGCCTCCTGAGACAACGACTGCTCCAGCAACTGAAACTGCAACGCCCACTCCTGCTGTAGTGACGCCCACGCCAACTCCTGCCCCTAGCAACAACAACACAACCTACATTGTCATCGCGGTCGTTGTAATCATTGTAATCATCATTATAGCGGTTGTTGCTGCAATGATGATGCGACGCAAAAAATAAATTCTCTTTTTTTTCTTTTTTTGTCTTTTTTATCAGTCTTGATTCTCAGTTGCCTTTTTAGATCATGTGTTTGGACTAGGGGATTTCGCGATGCACAAATGTCACTAAGGTTTCTTGAAGGCTATTGTTTGGACTTGGTTCGCCACTCCATAAAGTTACCTGAGTAAATGCCCCAGTTTCTTATTTTTGGGGATAAAGTGCGCAGAAGAACTGGGCAGACAGCAAGCTGAATTGCTAGATTTAGGCCGTACGTTGCCAAGAGAACCACTTCAGGTGGAAGTCCCGCGAAAACGGGTATTCCCAAGAAAGCGTATTGCCACAATATGTAGCTTGTTCCGACAAAAAGTGTGACGGCATACACAACTGCAAGGAAAAAGAATCCTTGCTTTGTTCTTTGTTCAGCGGCTTTCTTTGGGATGAGAAACCAGTTTAATCCATAGATGATGAGCACCGTCGCTGATTCTACCCAAGCGATGTAGAGAGGCAACTGTTCTATGTATACTCCGCCGATGAAGGCACCGATCATGCAGCCGATGAGCCCTGGCCAGCCAAACCAGAGGGGGAAGATTCCGAGTAAGATTATGGGCAAGTATAGCAGCGTGAAGTGTGGCAGTGATATTGTGTAAGATAGAAAGAAAAACACGGAAAAAAGTGCTGCAGTTATTGCCATGATTGAGACTTGTTTTGCTCTGCTTGCTTTTCTCACCGTCATTTAGCCGTCCTCTTTTTTTACTGAGTTGTTTTTTCGCCAACGAGTTGCTTATAATTTGCTTCGACTTCCGCGAGAATGGCTTCTGCGGTAATTTGGCCTTTGCTTTTTGCGATAGCTGCTATGGTTGTGCCACCGATGCCGACGCCTTCCTTTACCACCCCAGCTTCGTATGCTTTCAGCCCGTCATAGCGAGAATTGCTGAAGTTCAAGTTGGCAGCCAAAATCGGGACATCTGCGATTTGAGCAATAATACTTCTAATATCGGAGGTTCTGTCTGAAACTATCCAGCGGGTGGTTCCAATGGCAACGTTACCCAAAATCTTTGGGTTGACCTTGTTGACTACAGCTAGTACAGCTGACATTTGGGTGCCTCCGGCCATTAAGACGGGGACATTTTCGGCTGCGCCTATAACCAACCCGGCGAATGCGGGCATCATTGGATCGCCCACACAGGAGACGGCTAATAGGGGGTCGTTTTTGAAGTCTCCGGGCTTGATGTTTAGTTGTTTCAAACCTTCTTTGACTGTTTTGATTTTAAGGTCATGAGGATTGCCTGGCATGCTACTGCTGACTTTTCCTTCTGCGTTGACGCCCATTGCTATTAAGACCCCAAGAGCGGTAGTTGTGCCTCCTGGGATGCTTTCTCCGATGACTAGATAGTCGACAGTTTGGGAAAGAACTTGTCCTGCGAGTTTGGCTCGTTGCATGACTTCGAGGGCGTTTTCAACAGCTTTGCCAGTTCGAATGTCTTTGCCTGGCTTGCCGCCTAACTCCAAAAATGGAACGTGTGGAAGGATACGTACTCCAGCGTTCACTGGAAGAGCAGGGATTTTTGCCAGCTTCAAAGCCGATGCTGTGATTAAGGCAGGGGTTGGAATACCATCTGGAGTGACCGGGACGCCGTTAATGCATTCGCACTTTCCGAGCATGAGAAGTTCTATGTCAGCAGGTGGAGTATAGTCGGTTATTTCTGGGTTGGCGCCTGCAGCAGATATGCCGGAAATCTTGGCTGTTTCTGTTGTGCCAAAGGTGCAAGTAAAAAGAGGTTTCTTTCCCACGATTTTGTTTAGAAAGGTTTCCCCTTTGGTTTGGTCTTGGGCGAATATTATGTCCTGCATGCTATTCACATTTCTGCGTTTTTGGATACTGATTAAGTAATAAAAGTGTTTGCGTCTGTATTACGGGTGTAAGACGTCCACTTGCATGGTGCTTTGCTGCTTTAAAGTACGATTTTGGCGTTATAATCCACATGCATTAAATATGCCCTTTCAAGTATTCTAGCACAATAACGTTGGGTGACCAATTGCCAGCACAAAAAACTAATGAACCCTCACTTGCATTTGGCGGCCAAGCACTCATAGAGGGTGTGATGATGCGCAGTCGCAAGCACATGGTAATGTGCGTTCGCAAGCCCAACAAAGACATAGTAACCAGCGTTGAACAACTAAATCCTTTGGCTGACAAGCACAAAGTTTTAGGCATCCCTTTCATCCGCGGTATAGTTTCAATGCTTGAATCGATGTACTTGGGAATGAAGGCGATTTTATTCTCAGGGAACACGGCACTCGAAGAAGAAACCAAAACCGAAGGCGAAGGAAAAGGTCAAACCTTTAGCACGGCTCAACTCGCCATAATCGGAGTTGGTGCTTTAGGCATAGTTGCCGTTTTCTTCCTGGTTCCATTTGCTTTGGCATCGTGGCTTAAGCTGTCAGGAGTCTATTTCAACATAACCGAAGCACTGATACGGCTTGCAATGTTCGTAGGATACTTAAGTTTCATTGCTTCATGGGGCGAGTTTGCCAGAGTTCTCAAGTATCATGGCGCCGAGCATAAGGCAATTAATGCTTACGAAGCGGGCGTCCCAATGGATGTAGAACATGTTAAGAAATATTCGAGGCTACACCCACGGTGTGGAACAAGTTTTCTATTCATAGTCCTGATCATAAGCATCGTATTGTTTTCCATTATGCCAAACCTCGGATACCTCGTCAACTTGTCCTACCGGATTCTGCTCATCCCCGTTATTGCCGGCGTAAGTTACGAGTTGCTAAGGCTAAGCGGAAAATACCGCCATAATATTGTCTCCAGAATATTGACCGCACCAGGGATGGGCTTCCAGTTGCTCACAACAAAAGAGCCAAGCGAAGATATGCTTGAAGTTTCAATAAGAGCTGTTCAAGAAGTGACAAAGATAACTTCTCCCACGATTTAAGCTTGTGGAGAAAATTCTTAGCCAGGCAAAAGCTTCACTCGAGGTCGTGGTTAATTGAATCCAATTTGAATGTTTTTAGTCGTGAACATATCATGGATACAGATTGTGGGTTCACATATTTTTTATTTGCATCAGAAGATAGTCGTGATCGGATGAGTAGGTGAATCTTGCCTAAGGTCTAGTTCTCTCCTTCTCCTTCTCTCCTATTTGGGTGCAGGATTCACCGACCTCTCCAAAGATCGTGACGATTCAAAACAATGATTAAGGAACGCAATTTCGAGATATCTACTTTCCTTGAACCACCGACATTGTCGGAAAGACTTCAACACCATTCTTGTCGATTGTGTACGGTACCAGGTTTGGGTTGATGCCGGATCCCCTCATTTTCTCAACCTGCAACGCCCGCGTTGTCGTTCCACCAAAAAACAATGTTTGCATCATGATTACTCCGTGCACGAGAAATTCTTCTTCTATCAGGCTTCGCTCAAGACCTAAATGGCTGAGTTCAGTGGTAACGATGGAAGTCGCCCCCAAATCTGAAAGAGCCTCAATCAAGTCAACACCTGCCGTTCTGCGTTCAATATGGTCCATGAAACGGTACATCAAAGCCGCAAGGGTATCCAAAGCGACTCTCTTAGCTTTGATTTGTCTAGTTTTCGTCTGCAATTCCTCAATCAACTTGTCGATCTGAAGTTGCTTCCCTCGCAAACTACTGGTCTCTTCTTTGAGCATTTTTTCTTTAATTATTGCCAAACGGGATAGTCTGGTTGCGTCAATGAAGAGAAATTTGCCTTCATCCTCAGCTCTTTTAAAGTCCCAACCGAACTTGAGCATTTCTTCGTAGAAGTGACTTTGACTCTCGTCCAGACTCACGAACACTGCGTTTTCGTGGCGTTCCATTATCCCCTTGTATAGGAATTGAGCTGCAAAGATTGTTTTTCCGCATCCTGGGCCGCCCAGAACGAGGACTACTCTTCCTTGAGGAAAGCCTCCACTGATCATTTCATCTAGCCCATCAATTCCACTAGGAACGTTTTCTAACAAGTTGATTCGCCTTTTGAGAACATCTCTTTGATAAATATTTAATACTTTTGCAACCCCAACCAGCCGCACCTTCGCAACTAAGAGGCTTTTTTGAATTGTTTTTCAAGAATCACTTTGAATATGCAGAGTTAAGAACAGGCACAAACTTTCGTCTATCTTTTTTTATCGAATCAATGTCTATAGCCAGGATTTCGTGCAAGCTCTTGTTGAACATATTTTTGTATTTTATTTCTACTGAAATGTTGTTTCCTAACTCAGAGAATCTTCCATTCCAGAGTTGAACTCTATCATTTGTTCCAACAGAGCTAGCATAAAGTGCGTTGCACTTTCCGCTGCTGCAGAAGTCTATTTCAACGTCTCGGGCAACCGTTCCTCCATTTACGAGGTTTAGACAAGTGAAACCTGTTATATCGCCTGTTTTCATGTCGAATTCAAAATATGCTGGTTCAAGAGAAAGATGAGGTCTCACCATTTCACTTCTTACTCTTTTTGCTTCGACAAGATTTAGAGTTGCTACGAAGGCGAAAACGATCGTGGTAACAGCAGTTATGACTCCCAGGAGTATGGTTATTTGATCAGAGCTCATTTGTTGGATGGAACCAAATGCACCAAAATATGCAGCTGCTAAAAGAAGAAACAATATGACAACTATGATTGCAATGGGGTAAATGATTCTATTGATATTTGACATGGTGTTATATTTGAGGCGTTTTGTTGAAAAATCTTTCCAATGTTTCCGCAACACTGAACATTTCAGGGTATATCGGCAAACCATGCGAGGCTTCTACGAGATACCCATGAGCCGCTTAATTGCGTCTATCTCCTGAGTCCCAGATCTAAAGCTATTCCCAGTTTTTAAATTGTTAGCAGCTACGATTGCCGGAGCAAAAATGTCAGGGTCGATTTTTTGCGGGTCATACCCAGTTTCTTTGAATATATCTCGATAGCGGAGATCATGCTCAGCAAGTCTCTTGGCTTCTTCAAGCATTTTAGACGATGAAGCAGAAGCTTGGTTCACTATGACGTTCAGTTGCTTCTCATCTTCATACTCTACTGTGAAGCTTGTTACCCCTCCGAAACGGATGGCATCATTTGCTCTCGCTTTGGTTTCGAATGAAGTGAGGGACATCGGAACAATAGGGGCATAACCCCAGGCATGTTTTGTGGCTATTGGGTCTAGGCCTAACCTTTCAAGTTTGTGCATTCCAACCTCCACAATTCGCCCGCAAGCTTGTATTGCACCAGTCATGCTATTTGCAGAGAACAAGATCAAGTACAAATTTTTGGTGGAGACCCCACAAGCGTTGGCTATTTGTCGGATTAGATTTTCAGATGGAGTTTTCTCGGTTTCTAAAACGAGAACTGCCGTTTCCGATTCTTCTTTGTAAGCAAGTTTCTCGTACAACTCCATGGGTTTCATCGCCAAGGCCCTAGCTGGACCTGAAGCGAAGGCAACATAATCCGATTCAGCAATCCGCCACCCTGAGAGCTGCGAACCCAAAGTAGACAGCGCTGGATAATCGGTTGTTACAAAAACTGAGGGTAACACCGTATCCCCATATTGAACAGGCGATATGCTTGCATTTCCGTACCCCCCAAGGCAGATTTCAGTAACCATAACAGCCAACTGAAAACCACCGCGGGCCTTGATTCCTGCATCGATTAGTGTTGTTCCAGAACGCAATTTTTCTATGACAACATCATATTTGTCAGAATTGTCGATTAGTTTGTTCACCAATTTTAGGGCAGATTTGTTCAAGCTAAATTTCGGCGTTGACATTGTTCCCTCAGCAGTTTTGAATAGTCAAATTAAGAATGTTAGAAGAGAATAAGTTTTTCTCTCTTGATCCGCTTAAGTTGTCTGTTGAAAGCGCATAGAAGCTAACTTCATTGATTATTCGCACCATTTTCCTCTGCGCTATTCTTTCACTATTTCCTTTACTCCCATGATAACTTGTTGAGAATAGTCGAATCTACATATTCAAAGTTGAACGCATTGAGAAGCGGTTTAGGAGAGTCAAATTCTTCTTGACAAAGCCCGAGCTATTGTTTTGTAAGCTTCTGAATTTGGCTTACTGTGGCAGTATTGGATTGGCTAGTCAGAGTTTTGTTTTGAGACTTGGCTACGGGAGTTTTACGATTACGCAATGACTAATTTTGCGCAGTTTGCGAACTATGCGCCATTTGCTGGGGTGAAGAAAACCCAGCTTTTGACGCTCACCATCGGAATAGGGATTGTGAAAGTTAAGATTTGCACTGATTGTGCGCTGAACTCTGGCATTTGGACAACCAATTCCTTAAGGTTCCAGTTGTTCTTTTTTGCAAGTTCACTTACTAGATTTGCGAATTTTAATTTGCTTTCGACTAGCCATAGTTCGAATTCTTCGAACAATGCAATGATTTTCTTCACTGCGGCTACGATTTCTTGGATGATCTCGTTATTTTTTAGTGCATTTATGAATTCGTCCAGTGCCTCTTTTATTGTGTCACCAATTGAAGCCTTTGAGTATTCTATAATGAGTGCTAAGCTTTCAATTGCGGAATCAACGCTAGAATTGAGGTCCGCGCATAAGGGTACCGCGAACTTTAGCAGTTCGTCTTGCTGCCCCATTGTAGAGAATTTATCGTTGACTGTCTTGCACAGGTTGACAATTAGACTCGCCGAAGAGGTCATTTCCATAAAGGCTTTGGAATAATCAAGCAAATGTGCGTTGGCATTATCAAGAGTTGTATTCTTTCCAATTTTGTTAATTGCCTGTTTGACCTGGTCATCTGTTGCCGATAGCGCTTGGTCTTGAGAAGTTGAGACAAGTTCTTCTATGTTTGCCAAGGATTCATACAGAGTCGCTGGGTTGTCAGGACTTTTTTTAGAAGAGATTTTTTTAAGGAGTGAGGTCACTTCTTTGACTTGCGTGCTAGGATTTTTGATTCCTTGCAGTTTCTTGACATTTGTCTTTACAAATTTTTCATATGTCAATAATACTTTTTTTGCCACTTAGACTCCTCAATTATTGCTTTTGATGTTTACCTTAATAAAATTTGGCATGCCCAGAAGTATTATGCCTGCAGGTTGTTGAGTTTGATCGTTAACAAAATGGTGGATTTTTAAAAACAAATTTGGGCATTAACACTCTTTCTTCAAGTTATTCTTAAGGCTGTTTAGGAACTTGAAAACAGAGGGATTCTCTTACCAAAACCGAGATAGCTCACGCATAGGCTCTGTTTCCCCAATTACAACCATGACTTAACTATTATGAAATGAGCATTTATGGTTAAACGGCGAATATCCTTGTGTAAAATCTAAAATATGGCGTCCTTTGCAAAAACAATAACGGAATCAATTGACAAAATCGTCGATACAATTCAACCACAAATCTAATTAATATGAACAGCACAAAGCTGCTCTTGTTCTCCAATCAAAAGAAAAAATCAGGAGAATTGAGAAAATGAATAAACTAGTAGGCGAAGAAAGAAGGGCTGCGGCTATGGATAAGGCTTTTATGATGAGTTTTCTCTTCAAAGAGCCTTATTTCTCAGAGATAGAGAATGCCATAGCAATGGCGAAAGAAAAACCTAAAGAAGCCGAAAGAATGTTCAACGAAACCTTTGCAAAGCATAAAATGGCTGGACAAGAAGCGTTGAAACCAAAACAAAAGGCATGGCTCTGGAACTACCTTAAGAACTACAACAGTGAAGTAGATTGGGATGTTAGGGGAGATTGGTAGCTCCATCTCTTGGGGGTTCAGATACAGAAGTTAACGACACGCGTATAGGACCTATGAATCATAAGCGAAAGAATGTCGCGGGCTACGCTGGGTTTGAGTATACATAGTTTTCTGGAGGCTTCGCCCTCCTTTTTTTTGGCTAACTTCTGCACGTAATCGAATGCTTCAGTTTCAAAGCAATATTCTAAAAGCGTTTTTGAATCCTTTGGAGTAATTGTTTGCTTTTCAATAATTTTCTCGATTTTTGCGTATGTTTGTTTTGATGAATTGGCGGCATAAAGTAATGGTAATGGGAGGCTTTCGTTTTCTATTCTTGGAAGAAGAGCCCCCTTGTTATTTAGACAATCCTCCAAGTCATCACCCAATCGAGAAATGAAGCCAAGTCCCCTTCCAAACTCGCCTATCGCTTCCACATCGACGGCTTGTCCATTGCCAATTAATGCTCCAATCCTAGTGCAGGCTTCCATCTCAGCCATTGCTTTCCACAAAATATTTTGGTAGTATTCCAGATTGGTGTCCAACTTTTTCCTGCATAATGTTTCCATAAGTTCGGCTTCGCAAACCTCAATCGAAAGTTTGCCATATGTTTTGACTATGTCTGCTATCATTCTTGGATTTTCGGTCTTTCTTGCGATTTCATGAATAACGGTCCAGCCTTTAGCGATAAGTAAGTCCCCAACCAGCAAGGCACCATCTATGCCATAAAGCCCCAGGATAGTTCTGCGAAAATGTTTATGCAATGATCTATCTAGAATATCGTCATGCACTCCAAACCCAGATGACGCAAGAGTTAACATGAGACCGGCATCCATTGCCTGTTCAGGATTGCCACCCGCCGCTTCGCAAGAATATGAGACCAAAGCGGGCCTGAAAGTGTCGTTCCAATAATCCTTTACTGCTTCTAGCATTTCGCGTAAATAGGGTTCCTCAACTTCTGAGACTGCGACTTCTCCGAATCTTTCAA
Source organism: Candidatus Nanoarchaeia archaeon (assembly GCA_035506455.1). Classification (GTDB taxonomy): domain Archaea; phylum Thermoproteota; class Bathyarchaeia; order Bathyarchaeales; family Bathycorpusculaceae; genus JADGNF01. Next base: position 3,744 of record DATJPJ010000255.1, on the reverse strand, counting down.
GAATGCTCCGAGTTCTTTGTTTGAGAATTTCTTCCAAGTTGGGATAAACCGAGTCGTTGCTCATTGAAATCTCGCTTGCCCCCAGTAACTCAATTCAGACGAAAGGACTTAAGGCTTTTTTCATTGACTCAAAACAAGCGTTTTTAGACATGCTAAATAGTTTTACATGCGAAAATAATATGTATGAATCTATTCCAAAATAGAACTCATGAAGCACTTCGAAGACGTTGCTATAGTCGGCGGCGGCCCATCAGGTGCCTTTTGTGCTCTTGAACTTGCAAAGCAAGGTATTTACGCGACAATTTTTGACCATTCCTATCCCAGAGAAAAACCTTGCGGCGGCGGAATCTCGCCACCCATTATAGAACAGTTTCCAATTGTGGAAACTTTTCGTCCGCTTGGCTTTACCTTTTCTGATTTTAGAATAATTTCTTGTGCTGAAATTCAAGTTGTTACGAAAAGACTCGCTGGTGGATTTTGTATTTCGAGGCAACTCTTCGATGAGGGGATCTTAAATATTGCTTTAGAAAACGGAGCTAAACTGGTTAAAGAAAAAGTCATAGATGTTACGCGGGAAAGAAGTGGCTGGAGAATAAAAACCAATAGGGAGCTTTATTCGGCAAGAATTCTTGTTGGTGCTGACGGCGTAAACAGCATAGTGCGGAGAAATACAGTAGGCGCGATTTCCAAAGAGAATCTAGCGTTAACGTTTGGTTACAAAGTGACCAGCATTAAGCAGGTGCCTGCCACAATCAAATACTTGGGCGTAATTCCAGGTTATATCTGGGTTTTTCCAGGAAAGAATTACTTCAATGTAGGTATTGGTAGCGAACTCAAATACGGTAGCAGACTCAAGAGGCTTCTGGATGACTTCATTATTTCTTATTGCCCAGACACTAAAATCATTTCAATGTATGCTGCAATACTCCCTTCTGCAAAAAGTTCAGACTTTTTTTCGCTTCCATGCGCCGGAGATAACTGGATTCTAATAGGAGATGCAGCGGGGCATGTTGATCCAGTTTCAGGCGGAGGTATTCTTTATGCGTTATGGGGAGGTAAACTTGGGGCTTTCGCGATTAAAAATAAGGACCTGAAATCATACGACAATGCATGGAGAAGCGCGTACGGTAAAAAACTCGTCGAAAGCTGCAACAGGAAAGAAGACTTCTATGATCCCGGCAAGTCGACAGCTTCGATTCTTCTTGGATTAGTAAACAAGGTTTACACTCTATCTCCAACGTAAACGGAATTCTTTTCCGATAGTGGTCAAACTGTTATTTTTCAAAATTGCAAATCGGAAGAGGCTTTCAAAACTGATATCAGTCCCTCAGATTGGTGGATCGATTAGTATCTCAATTGTCATTCCAAGCTTTTCTTATTTAAAAAAAACATCCCTGTATTGTGGTGATCCTAAAATGTAATATATTAGGTAGTATCAATTAGATTTGTAGCTGATCTTTCTTGAAGGCGAATTTAAAAATTTCCTCAAGAACTTTCTCAGCGGTTGTATTCTTGACTGGTGGGAGCATTGCATGGTTCTTTTTGATCTGGAATTATCTTGATAGAATCTTGATATTAAGTCCAGATTGGCTAAACGTTGGAACGCTGTTTTTTTATTGCTTTGCAGTTTTGTCTGCAATTATCGGGATAATACTGGTTAAGAGAGTGCAGTTGAGAAAATTTTTATGGCTGTGGGTAATTCTGGGCTTGATTTCCACCGCTGTTCTGACAATCTCTTGGGGGACAACTTTTTCACTTTTTTCCGCTGCTTTTCTTGGTTTTTCACTTGGTTTAGGTTTGCCCTCTAGTATGGCATTTCTTGCAGATTCTACAACAGTCGTTGAGAGGGGAAAAGTCGCAGGAACCACCATACTGGGAACATTTGTTTTAGCGTTTGCAGGAATTGGAATTGTGAGTGTCTTTGGCTCCACAGCTTTTGCCATGATTCTTGTTTGTTTTGCCATAAGGTCAATAAGTATTCTAGCATTGGTTGTTGACAAATATCAACCAGAAAAAGAAAAAATAGCAGTTCAATTGCTCAAGCCAGCTTACAAGGAATTCATTTTTTATATAGTCCCATGGTTCATTTTCAACATAGCGGCAGATCTTGCGTTAAACATGATTCAATCAAATGCGCTGTATCAATCAGCAGCTTCAACCGGAAACCTTTTGAGGTTTCCTTTAATCGCAGTATTCGGTTTTGGGCAGGGCATAATAGCTGATCGCTTTGGCCGCAAACAGGGCGTAATAATTGGACTCGTGATGCTAGGGATAGGATTTTTCATCCTCGGCTTCTTTTTGCAATCTTTCAGTGTAATTGTTTATTATGCCATTTCGGGAGTAGCCTGGGGGTCACTGTTTGCGATTTACCTAGTAGTTCCAGGTGATTTAGCTCCCTTTGGTACAAGAGCAACAGTTTACGCCCTAAGCATTGTCGCACCCTTAATCATTATGGGTGTATTTCCTTTGATCCCAGTTTTGGATGTTTTGGCCCAAAACGCAAGCCGCTTCTCTCAAGCATTAAGCGTTCTTCTTTTTCTTTCCATTGTTCCAGTACTGCTTGCCAAAGAAACATTGTCAGAGAGTTACATCAGCGAGAGAAAAATGAGGGGTTACCTAGAAAAAGTGGGCAAGCTCGTCAAAGAGTACAAAAGAACCAATTAGTTATCGAAGCTAATTTCCTGACGTTGATTCAAGTGCTAAGAATGCAAGAACATGAAAAGCAGTATATAGAAAAAATAATATCTTAAGCCACATACAATAATATTGGGCTAGTTTATGGCGGACAATAAGGAAAATTGTCAATCGAAAACAATAGCCTTGCACTCTTACAAAGGTGGAACTGGAAAAACCACACTGATCACAAACATTGCGGCCTACTACGCGATGATCGGTTTGAAAGTTTGCCTTCTTGATTTTGACCTCTATGCACCAAGTCTTTCTATGTACTTTCGAAAAGAGCCACTTAAGTCCTTAAACGATTTGCTTAAGGGAGATACTGATATCTCCAAAGTTCTTATGGATGTGAGCTCCGAACTTGGGTTACCGGGGAAGCTTTACTTAGGCTTTTCCAGCGCCAGAAAGGAAGACATATCCGAAATCGAAATGAAACATGATCTGAAATGGCAACTTGCAGCTATCAGGCGGGTTCTTGCTGCAAAGAATCATCTGTTTGACGATCTTGGAATTGACTATCTTTTGCTCGACACCAGCCCCGGGATTAGGTATTGGTCAATAAATACGCTTGCTGTGGCTGATTATCTTCTTCTTGTTATGAAGAACAGTGACATGGACATTGAAGGCACCAAAAAAATGACCAACGACATTTATGATGCTCTAACAAAGTTCGGATCCAAGTACTTCTTGGTTCTCAACAAAGTTGCAGGCGCATCTCCCGTTGCGGAGTTGAATCTTGAAGCTTCTGAAAGGAATTATGAGAAGGAGTTAGAAACGGAAATGGGAGCAAGAGTTGTTGGATCAATTCCTTGTTTTTGTGACATCCAATTTAGTAGACATGAATTCCTCTTTTCAATTAAAAAGCCCGCTCATCCTTTCTCGAAAAAGGTTGTGGAACTGGCTGAAAAAATTAGAACATTAGGATGATTTGCAAATGAAAGCGATTGATGTTTTTCCAGGCTCGTCAAAACTCGTTGAGGGCGCAATTCCTTCTTCTTCAATGCTATTAATGGGGCCTTCCGGAATTGGAAAAACCATTTTCTCCCAACAGTTCATCTACGGAGGGCT
>DATJPJ010000254.1:0-18556 GCA_035506455.1 Candidatus Nanoarchaeia archaeon | reverse complement strand
GCTACGGAGTGGTTCCCCCTGAATTTTCGCAGGTGAAAAGCACATTTATAAGAAGAGCGTTTGAAGTGGCTTCGCTTCTGCTCCGAATTGATGAGCAGGTTGTGGCAAAAGAAATTCCCAAGTTCCACAAACAATAGTTTACTCTGTATTTTTTTCTGAATCTTAGATTTTGACGATTAAGAAAACCTTGTCAGCGAGTAAACCCGTCATTAAGAATGCCAAGTAAGGCATTGAAAACAGAAAGACTTGGAAGCCACCTTTTTCGGAGGGTGATATTAGCAGTTTTCTGCTTTCAATAATCAGCCAGGTGCCCGCGGAAACAGCAACAACCGAGTAAACTAACCCCGCTAGGCCCAATAGTGGGAACAGCAAACTGGAAGCAATCGTTACTAAATTAAAGAGAAAGATAACTTGCGCCGTTTTCTTTAAGCCAACAGTTACGGGTAACATGGGGATTTTGGCTTTCTTGTATTCTTGGACTTTCTTGGTGGCCAGACCCCAAAGGTGTCCAGGAGTCCACAGAAAATCAACCGACGAAACTAGCAGAGGAGTTAAGGTCACGGTATTAGCTATGGCGGTCCATCCGGATAATGCTGCGAAGCACCCTGCTAATCCGCCGATGACTACATTCCAGCTGCTTCTTCGTTTTAGTAGTATAGTGTAGACTCCAAGATAGAATACTGTTCCCAGAATCATCATTAATGCCGTTAACGCATTAAAGAAAAGGTAGCTTAGTGCCACTCCAGCTACAGTAGTAATGGTGCCGAAAACAGCCGCTGCCTTGCGAGGGATTGCGCCAGTTGGGATTGCTCTTTTCGATGTGCGCTGCATCATCTTGTCTGTATCCTGGTCGTACACGCAGTTTAGGGCCCCGCAACCTCCGCAAGCCAAATAGCCTGCCGCCAAAAAAATTGCAAGTTTCGTAAAATTTATTGTTGGAAATGCGGCTAAGACGAAGCACGTGGCGCCCACGAGCAGGTTGAGAAGCGTGACTTTTGGTTTAGTTAGCTCGGCGTATCTGTTCAGAGTTCCCATCATGTCGAATTACCTTGCGGTGATTACAACGGAGCCATACATACCACTTTCAGCATGGCCCGGCACGGGGCAAATGTAGTAGAATGATGACCCAGCATTATTTGGCGTGAAGATTACTGATCCTTCTTGGCCTGGTTGAAGTGGGTTGTTTGAAGAACCGATTTCAGCGTTAAAGAGCACTGTGGCCCCAGTCTGGGGGGCGTCGGTTATTGCAAATGCGTGGGGCATCTTTCCAACGTTTATGACGGTTATGCTTACGACATCTGAAGTAGTGAATCTGAGTGTGGGTCCGGGCGAAGTCAAATCGTTTGACGTATTACCGAAGCCGTATTGGCTGCCCGATATTTCCCCCTCATAAAGCACGATATTCACAGTCGGTGTCTTGCCAGATGCACTTGAACTTGGGCTCAATGGGAGTTGCGCGTTAAAGACTAGTACATACATGGCGGCAAAGTAGAAAATTGCAGCGAGCGCCACGACCCCGATGAGAGGAAGATTCGATTTGCGCATCGAGTTACATCCCCATGCTGATGGTCATTGCGGCGGAGACTGCCAGAAAAATGATTCCTATAACGGCAGCTATTGGAAGCGCGGCGAGCCTGATTCCTTCGTATTTCAAGTGCTGATAATACAAAGAGATGGCGATTGCTTTTGCTGATGCAATTAGCATTATAATCAACACTAGGGTCGAAACTGTGCCAGGTAATGATCTTACTACGACTTCCATTACAGTCGCCAATACTAGTCCAAGCCAAATTCCAATGTAGAGTTTTATTCCGGGCATATTTTTCACCTAAATTAGATAGAAGAGCGGAAACAGGAACATCCAAACGATGTCGACGAAGTGCCAGTACAAGCCGACGTTCTCGATAGCACCGTGATTTGTGCTGGTCAATCCTCCATTATTGACCCTAAACACAAGGTAACCAACACCTACAAGGCCCACTGCAACATGTATGGCATGAAGACCGGTTAGCACAAAGTAAGTGGAAGCCGGCAATCCACTGCTTATGGTGAAGCCCTTGCTGAAGAGTTCTGGCCATTCAAATCCAAGTTTGATATCAAGGAAGGCAAAGCCGAGTGCAAATGTGCTTCCTAAACAGATTTTTGTCGCTGAAACGTTGCCGGCCTTAATGAAATAAAGCGCAAGGATCATCGTCAGGCTGCTTGTGAGCAGGATAATTGTGTTAGTCATGCCGAGGAGCACGTTGTGTGTTTGGGCTGCGACAGGCCATGAACCGCTGCTCACTCGAACGTACGCGTATGCTGTTATGAGTGATCCGAAAATCAAGATTTCTGACGCAAGAAAAACCCATAGTCCAAGTTTTTCCTTTGGGACTGATTCAAGCGGATATTTCTCTTCGTCAGCTTCTTTGGAATTGGCGAATTTTTCTTCAGCCCCGTCTTTGAAAAGTTTTAGGACACCTAGGGATATTATGATTAATCCTGCTATGAGAAGAGGTAGGTAAACTGCAAGTCCCAATAGGAAAATTGCAATTCCCCCTGCAATTATAAGTGGCATGTAGCTTGATTTGTTTTCTTGGGCGTTTGCTTCTTTGGTTGTCATACAAGGTTCTCCTCTTCAGGTTTTGAATTTTCAGGTGTGTTCAAAGTGTCAGCGGTTGGGCTTGCTTTGTTTGGTGCACCTATCGATTTAATATTTGGTTCTGCTCCGCTGTAGTTGCCCGTCCATTCCATCTCCTTGGCACCCCAGGGGTTTGATTCGCACTTTTCATTTTTTCTGTAGCTTAACATGAGGTTTAGTAGAGTAAGCAAGATGGCTGGTCCAAAGACAAATGCGCCGACGGTTGCATCAAAGTTTAGCGATCCCCATCCAGTGCTCGCGGAGTATGTGGATATTCTTCGTGGCATGTCAAGAAGGAAGAAGTAAGGAAAATATAGGGCGTTGAACCCGATGAAGGAAATTACGAAAGTTATCTTGGCGAAAGTCTCGTGGTATGTTCTTTTCGTTATTTTCGGCCACCAATAGTAGATTCCTCCGATGAGAGCAAACAGTGCAGTTCCTGCCATGACGTAGTGAAAGTGGCCCACAATCCAGTATGTCCCGTTGAAGGCGTAGTCTAAGACAGGGAAGGCTTGCAAAACGCCTGTAACTCCTCCAAGAGTGACGGTAAAGATTGCGGCTAAGCAGTAAAGCATTGGAGCTTTCAGCTTTATACTGCCCTTGTAGAGGGTAAGGACTAAACCAAGTACTAGACCTTCGAAGGGCACCGAGATTGCCATGGTCGTGATTGAAAATGTTTGCAATGTATCATAGTTCACTCCTGTCGTGAACATGTGATGCATCCAAACGCCTAAGCTCAGAAAAGTCACGGCTGCAAATTCCATGATGAAGATTTTTTTAGCGAAAAGCGGCCTTTGCGCAAATGTCATGAAAACTTCTGCAATTACGCCAATAGCAGGAAACGCAACTATGTAAACTTCTGGATGTCCGAAAAACCAGAAGAGCTCATCCCACAAAATGCCGCCTCCCGCAGTAGAACTAAAGAATACGGTTCCAAAAACCCGGTCAGTTGTTAGCAGCGCTAGTCCCGCTGCCAGGGGGGGAAAAGCAAAGAGCGCCAGCGCCATGGTCATGATTATGGACCAAGTGAAAACAGGCATTCGAGTCCATGTTACGCCCTTCGCGCGGTTTTTCAGGACTGTTGTGAGAAAGTTAATTGAAGACATTGTAACTGAAACGGCAAGTAACGCCAACGCCAGAACAGCAAGAGTCACCCCAGGTTGAGGAGTGAACTGGATAGTGTTAAGAGGGGCGTAAAAAGTCCAACCTGTGTTTGGCCCCCCGCCAGGGAGGAAAACTGTGCCAACGAGGAGTAAACCGCTGAAAAGATACGTCCAATAGCTAGTCGCGTTCAAACGCGGAAACGCCAGGTCTTTCGCACCTATCTGAAGCGGAACAATATAGTTAGCTAATCCTGCTCCTAGAGGTGTGAGGACCCACAGGATCATTAACAGCCCATGTAAGGTGACAACTTGATCATACGTGAATGGGTTCAGAAAAGATAAATTGGGTGCGGCAAGCTGGGTTCGCATAAGCATTCCAAGAGAGCCCGCCACAATAAGGAAAAACACCGATGTGACAATGTAAAGTATGCCGATTCGTTTGTGGTTTGTCGTAGTCAGCCATTCTTTTATGGAGAATCCATTGTACACTTTTTTAGCCTCCTGACATTGTGGCGTTTGTCGCGGTCTGGTTGTTGAGCCACTGGCTAAAAGCGGTTGGATCTATGACCGTCAGATTTGCATACATGTAGGTGTGACCTACGCCGCAGAGTTCGAAACACCGAATTGTGTAGTTTAGTTGACTGTTTCCGTCAAGCGGCGGGGTGGTTATTCCAATGACATTGTATCTTCCAGGTATGGCTTCTACTTTAACTCTGAAATCCATTAGTCCAAAACCATGCATGACGTCGCTGCTTGTGACGTTAAAGACGATGCTTTTGCTGGCGGGAACGACGCATTCTCCCAGGGTGGTTACTCCGTTGGGGTAATCAAATTTGAAGCTCCACTGAAAAGCTGTTACTTTAATTACTAAACTTTGAGAGATTGGGGGTGGAAAACGCGCATTGGGAGTGAGCCTGTACGAGGCTATTGTTAGGCTGAGCAGCAGAACAATGGAGATTGAAGCAAAGACCACGGTTTCTCTGGCTCGAGCTCTTGATAAGCCTATTTGCGGTATGAATTCGGGTTGCCCCTTTTTCCAGCGGTATCTTATGACGAAGTAAATCATCGCGATAGTGACGACCACTACTGCTGTTACTGCTATGTAGCCGGCTAGATTGAAGAGATTGTTCCAGTCTAAGGCTGAAGGGGAGATTGGTTGCGACATAGTCTTTACCTTTTTGAGATTGTTTTTTGTATTGTTTTTGACGAAAGCTAACACAAAACAGGATGGATTAAACCAAGTTCAGTCGACTGCAAATTCGCCGAGCTTGACTTTTGGATTTCATTGCGTACAATCCTTTGTTTACAGGTTTACGGGTTTACGGTGACTGTGCCCCACATGCCCAAAGCAACGTGGGCGTCGACTTGGCAAATATAGTAGTATGTTCCTGCGCTGCCAACGGTAAAAGTTACGGAAGCGGTTCCTCCTACAGAGATGGGATTGCTGCTAGATCCAACTTTTGCGTTCCAAAGCACGTTGGCTGTTGAAGATTTAGCGTCCACAATTGCCCAGTTGTGATCCATCGTTCCGGCGTTATGGAAAGTTACCGTTACCGTTTGACCAGCGGTGAAGGTTAGAGTTGGCCCAGGTGAAGTTATGGAATTGGCTGATAGTCCAAACCCGTAGGTTGACGAGGTCGGTTCTCCCGCGTAGATGTCTATGCGTGTGGCGCTCGACGTGGATGTGGGAGTCGGGGTTGTGGACGTTGAAGGCATTGACGCAGTGGACGCGGGTGTTGGTGTCATAGTCGGGGAGGGCGTTGGAGTTGAGGATGTTGAAGGAAGCGTTGCCTCATATGCAACCACGCCCACAACTAGGATAACTATGACCATTATGGCTGCGGCTATGTACCAGCTTCTGTTGCTTTCTCCTTTCTTTGGAGAACCTACTTCTGCTTTCTTTGTGGTTTCCTCAGCTTTCTTGGGAACACCAAACTGTTTGGGCCTGCGGTAGAAATGCATCTGTACTCCGTCAACGGTAATCTGATCATACTTCTCCCAGCCTGCCCTACCAAGTGCTCGAATATCTTCAGCAGAGGTAACCACTCTTTCCTCATAATCTTGCTCTGACTGAATTCCTTTTTCTGGCAAGTTTTCTGCGGACATAACAGTTTTCACCTTAACCAAAAGCCACGAATATTCCAAATCGATGTAGGAACGATTCGTGTTTAAACATGTGTGACTGTACTAGGACAGTCACAAATTATGATCGAAACCGAAAGACTGTTAAGAGTTCTCCCGAATCAAGTTGAAGAGGAAAATCTTTGTTCACATCTGAGCTGACCCTCAAGCCTATCTCACCGTTTAGCTTTGACCTGAGCGCCCAGATATTTGGGAACGGAGATCAACAAATCCGATTCTATGAAAATGGCAAATTTAGTCAAATCATCCGAATAGGACACAAGCTTTCATTAGCAACCCTGGAATCGTCGGGCACTGTTGAACAGCCAAGTCTCAGGGCCAAATTGGAAGCTTGTCAGAAAATTAGCGACGCAGACAAAAATGAGGCTAAAAAAATACTAACCCGACTTTTCAACTTGGATTTAGATCTATCAAAGTTCTACGTCCAAATTAAAAAGGACAAAACGTTAAGACAAATTACGCAGGCATTGCGAGGACTACGAAGCCCTACAACTCAAACGGTTTACGAATCACTAATTGACTCAATAATCGAGCAACAAATAAGTCTTAAGGTTGCTACGTCGATGGAAAGACGCATTATCAAGAAGTACGGAGAAGCATTAACGTTAGATGGCGCAACTTACTATGCATATCCAACGCCTAGCACAATGGCAAAAGCCACCATTGAAGACTTACGCAATTACGGGCTGAGTCAACGCAAAGGCGAATATGTGAAAGAAATTTCAACACTTGTATCAGAGAGAAAGTTGGATTTAGAAAAGTTTCGAACTTATGAGAACGCCAAAGATATTGTCGAGGAACTCGACGCGGTTAGAGGCATTGGCGTTTGGACGGCTGAGTTAACGGTTATCCGTTCAATGCAGAAATGGGACGCCATGCCCGCGGATGACGTTGGACTAAGGCGAATCATATCTCGCTACTATTGTGAAGGCAAAAAAATCACGAGCGAGGAAGCCAAGAAAATTGCAGAGCCATGGGGAAAGTGGAGAGGGTTGGCGGCCTACTACTTTGTGGTTGCGGAATTGGTCGGCTTAGAGGCTTAGGCCTTACTTGATTAGCTTCTTCTTCATCAAATATATTGAGAGCACGAAGAACAGCAAAGACACTAAAGCAACCCACACTATGGAGAGTGCCCACATATCTGTTGAGCTTAAACCTGCTAATGATCCGATGTTTCCCGACATTAGGCCGCGGCTCATGTCAACGATGTGCGTTAAGGGAAAAACAGAGAGCGCCACTACCTCCAAAGCGTACGCGTTTGGAACTACATTAATCGGGAAGAAGGTACCGCTAAGCAAGAACATGGGCGTTATGAAAAGGAAAGTTGGAAAGTTGAAGAAATCTATACCTGAAGCTAACGCCGTGAAGCACATGCCAAGCGAAGCGAAAAGTAAGCCTCCGAAAAAAGCGACAACCGGGACCAATAGAGCCCAAGGGCTCGACACCAGTCCAAAGGCCGCAACTACTGCTAGCACTATCGTGCCGTTTATTGTTGCTCTGCTCGCGCCCCAGAGTAATTCTCCAGCTATTACTTCCTCCACACTCACGGGCGTAGCGATTATGGCATCAAAGGTTTTTTGGTAGTACATGCGAACGAATGAGGCGTATGTGCATTCATAGAAGCTCCCATACATGACTGCGATGGCTATGAGGCCGGGGCCGATATATTGAATGTAGGTCATTGTACCTAGTCCGGGAATATGTCCTCCTGCACCAAACAACGCACCTAATCCAAAACCAAACGCTGCCAAGTACAAAATTGGCTCCATTAGGGCGGGCAAGAAATTGACGAATATCGTTTTTGTGAAAACTTCAAAGTTTCTGCGCCAAACACTCCAGACACGGTAGGTAAGTTTGGGGAGCTGAAGCCAATTGGTCATTCGCGTAGCTTCCTCCCAGTCAGTTTTAGGAAAACATCCTCCAAATTCGCGTTCCGAATGGTCATGGTTTTGTTTGGAAACTGGTTGATAACACTTTCAAAGACCCCGTGCTCTTTGGCGAAAACGCGGACTTGATCTCCAAAGACCTCCACTTCAGCATTGGGCAATTCAGTCTTCAGGGTTTTTACCATTTCTTCATCAAACTCAACTTCCAAAACATCTTCGCCTGCAAACTGCTTAATGAGTTCATGTGGACCGCCTGTTTGAATGACTTTACCATTGTCAACAATAAGGATGCGGTCGCACAATGCAGCAGCTTCATCCATATAGTGAGTGGTTAAAATGATGGTAACGCCTTGCTTGCGCAAAGTGCGGATTTCATCCCAGACCAGGTGTCTTCCCTGAGGATCCAAACCCGTGGTAGGCTCATCGAGTAGCAAGATTCGAGGTTCGTTAATCAGCGCCCTTGCCATTATCAGACGCCGTTTCATGCCACCACTGAGCTGGTACATCGAAGAGTCTTTCTTGTCCTCCAACGAGAAAAACTTAAGCAGATCCTGGGCTCGCTTGAGAGCTTTGTCTTTGGGAATATCAAAATATCTAGCATAAACCTGAAGATTCTTGATAACCGTGAAGTCGGGGTCAAGGTTGTCGTCTTGAGGAGAAACACCAATCATGCCTTTTATTGTCCTGGCGTCATTTGAAACATTCAATCCAGCAACTGTCAGTTCGCCTTCGCTAACAGGCAAAAAACAGTAGATCATGCGCACCGTAGTGGTCTTCCCCGCGCCGTTAGGTCCTAGAAAGCCGATGCATTCGCCTTTGTAGACTTCGAAATCTATATGGTCTACTGCGGTGAAGTCATTGAACCTCTTGGTGAGACCGCGAGCTCTTATGAGTACCTCTGATGAATTCATGTCAACTCACAAACTCGAGATGGTATTGCTTACTAAAATTCTCGGAAACGAATGTATAAAGGTTTCAGAAGTCAATCAGAGGCTTATGCAGTTTGACCGACATCATATTCCGAAGGGGGAAATAACCAATTAATAGTCACTTCAACTGTTCAGCATCATGGAAGGAATAGAATAGTGGCTTGTCCAGTTTGCGGCGGAAAATTAGACTTCGATTTCAAACAAAAGACAAAGCAGTGCCATAATTGTGGCTACAACAAAAACCTCAGAAGCTAACTACACAAAAGAGCTGGCGCGCCCTGCATAGTGTTAGAATGATCCTATTTGGGGTCACTATTTCAACGCTTGTTTAGTTTTCTTTTGGCTTCTTCAATTGCTTCAAGCTTTTCTTCACTTACTACAGGAAATTTAATACCCATTGATTTTATGCTGTTAGTTATTATTTCAGCTACTAATGACCGAGCTAGCCATTTGTGGTCTGCTGGTATTATACACCATGGCGCCCACTTCGTGCTTGTGTTGTTTATCATGTCCTCGTAAGCTTTCATGTAATCATCCCAATAATCCCTTTCTTTCATATCAGCGTCTGAAAACTTCCAGTATTTGTCAGGGTTGTTCAAACGTTCTGTAAATCGTTTTTTCTGTTCATTTTTTGAGATATGCAAAAAGAACTTTAGAATTACTGTTCCGTTTCGAACAAGATGATGTTCAAAGTTTGATATGTCCTCATAGCGGTTTTTCCAAAATTTGCGGTCATACTTTTTCGTTGGAAGGTTTTGGTTTTCTAAAAGATTTCGATGAACTTTAACAATCAAGACTTCTTCGTAGTATGACCTGTTAAAGATTCCAATCATGCCTTTTTCAGGTAAAGCCACAACTTGTCTCCACAAAAAATTATGCTCCAGCTCAACAGTGGATGGTTGCTTGAAGCTTGTTACTTGGCAGCCTTGCGGGTTAACGCCGGACATTACATGTTTGATGATCCCATCTTTGCCAGCTGCATCCATACCTTGAAAAATCACAAGTAAAGCGCGAGTATTATTTGCATAAAGCAACTCCTGGGCTTTACTCAATTCGCGGCGATTATGCTCCAACCTTGTGTTAGCTATTTCTTTTAGTTTGCTTTTTCCCAAGAATTTGGCTTCTTCATTTTGCGCCCATCCAGCATCAAAATTTTTCAAATCCACTTTTGAGCCAACTGAGACTTTCCCCTTATAGCAGGCGTCTGTGAAGCACACCATTTCTTCAATCTGGACGGTTGGCTTAGTCAGCATTTTAGTTTCCATCTTTTCGGAGTCAGACGATTCTAGTAATTGTTGAATATAAAATGTGAATTGGCTTAAAAGGCATGTTAAGCTAAAAAGTATATTTGAAATATTTATTGCGAAAAGAATCGAAGTAAATTATTCGTCGAAAAAATTCTTGAAACTGTTTTCATAATCAGTTTTGTCTTTTTTGCCAAGTTTTTCGTTTTAGGAATCGTTCCAATTTGGTTGGATAAATAAGAGGAAAATAATTTTTGACATTTCATAGTTTTCTTAGAAGTGACAGCGCCGCCACAATTAAGAAGACTATTGCCGCCCAGAATATGCTGCCTGTTAGAAGCCAGACCACCACTGCAAGAAGTATTGCCGGAAGGAAAACTATGAACAAACCGATGAGCACTATGATGATGACTCCTATTATGATTAGTATCAACGCAAAAATTAGGTCGTTAGTTAGGTTGCCTAAAATTGACTGAAGAAAGATTTGCAGAAAAGTTAACATCATAAAAAATCCCTAAATAACGATAGGAAATTGAAGTTAATATTCTTTCCTTTTTGAGGTTCATCTCATACAACGCTACAATGGTTCGACAATGTTTAGCAAACTGCCTCAGCGCAAAGCACATTGCTTTCTAGCTCAGAAAAGAGGTTTTTTCATATCGAGCAAAAAACCGAAAACATTGTGCACTTTTCACTAAAGGCATGCAATATTTTCAATTGCCTTAACCGAGTCTTTTTTGGTGAGAAACGAAAGTAAAATAAGCACCCACAAAAGCACTATTCGCACAAGGCAAGCTGAATGTCAGGAACTGAAACTCTCGTACCATTTATCAAGGAAAAACGAAAAACTGACGAGCCACCAATAACCATAATTGTGGACAGTCGCGAATGCAGCAGCGCTTCTAAAATCGTTAAAGGACTAACCGAGCGAGGCGTTAACATTAGAACAGAAGCTCTTGAGAAAGGCGACTACATCGTAAGTGACGAATGCGCGATCGAACGCAAAACTGTCAACGACTTTGTCTACACCCTCACCCGTCGCTACTTGTTTGAGCAGATTTTTCACCTAAAAGAAGCTTACCCGAAATCTCTGCTTCTCATTGAAGGCTACATGCCTTTAATCTACAAGTTCAGCAAAATACAACCCGCAGCAGTTTGGGGCGCCATGTTTAACATCGCAAAAAACGGTGTCCCAATTATCAACACGTCTAGCCAGAAAGAAACAATAGACTTTCTCTATGTGGCTGCAAGACAGGAGCAACTAGTGGAGAAACGCTCCGCAACAGTGCATGCGTTCAAGAACTACGACACACTTTCGGAAGCTCAGATGTACCTGATAGCGAGTTTACCAAACGTGGGCAGAGAAAAAGCAAACGCTATATTGCAGAGCTACCAAACCCCACTGAACGCCTTCATAAATGTTGATGATTGGGGCAAAATCGTCAATGGACTTGGACCCGTGATAACAAACAAAGTTAAAGCCGTTCTAACCACTCCCTACAAAGAAGAGAAGCCTAGCGACCAATCGCTGCAAGAATGAATAGTACTCGAAGGAGTTGGATGATTACTCCAAAAAAGGGGCACAAACCATTTATAAAGACAAAACGTGGAGTAATATGTTTGTAACGGTGACTTGATAACAATGAAAGCAATTATCGTGCAGTTTCCCTTCGGCGTTGTGGCTTTCGGAATGGAAAACAAAATCGTTAAAAAAGTTGTTTTCCCAAAACGCCCCCAAGCAGCAGCCAAAACCGTGGCTAAAATCAATGAGGGAAAACTCACAGCAGACCTCGAAAGATTAATAACATCACTTCAGTCGGAAGGCTACGACCTCTTCGTCTTCGACAATCCAGAACTTGCTGATGAGGCTAAAAGACGACTGAACGTTCAAGCAGAAACAGCATCAGCGAGCGAAGCGGAAGAAATGCGCAGCCGCGGACAGAAACTAGCGGTTGAAATCGGGTTCGCAAAAGACGCCGCTGAACTCTCACAGTGGACAAGAAACGTTACTATGGAATTAGCTAAAATCCAAGTTAAGGGCGAGACACAAAAACGGGACCTCATCGTCGCACAGGCTATCCAGACCTTGGACGACTTGGACAGGACACTAAACTTGTTCATGGGACGTCTCCGAGAATGGTATGGAGTACACTTCCCTGAACTCGATCGGCTAGTCGAAAAGCACGAAACCTATGCACGACTCGTTTTGGATTTGGGCACAAAAACAAACTTCACACAACAATCCCTTGAAAAAGAGGACCTACCCAAGAGCAAAACTGAGCAGATTAGTCGCGTAGCCGAAGCATCAATGGGAGCCGACCTAGTAGAACCAGATCTGATGCAAATCCAAGCGGTAAGCAAAAACGTTCTGGAAACCTACAAGCTTCGCGAAGGCATGGAAGCGTACCTTGACAAAACGATGGAAGAAGTCGCACCCAACACCAAAGCAGTGGTAGGCGCCCTTTTAGGAGCACGATTAATTGCCATAGCAGGCGGACTTGAAAACTTGGCAAAACGGCCCGCAAGCACTATGCAAGTGTTGGGCGCAGAAAAAGCTTTGTTCCGATCAATAAAAACGGGAGCCCGGCCGCCCAAACACGGGTTAATCTTCCAGCATACACTCATTCATGATGCACAGAAATGGCAACGTGGCAAAATCGCACGAGCCATCGCGGGAAAATTAGCAATCGCTCTTCGCGCAGACGCCTTCGGGAATGGACACTATGTTGGCGATAAACTCAAGGCGGATTTAAACAGAAGAATCGAAGAAATTCGGCAGAAGTACCCGGAACCGCCACCAATCAAGGAGCAGAAGCCACGTGAATTCCGAGAAAAACCCCGTGAATTCCAAGAAAGACCAAGGGAATTCCAAGACCGCAGAGGCGGTGGAGGAGGTTACCGTGGCGGAGATAGACGTGGAGGAGGCGGAGGAGGATACCGCGGAGGAGAAAGGCGGAGTGGTGGATACAATAGACGTGACGACCGACATGGCAGTGGAAGAAGTGGAGGCGGAGGTGGAGGCTTCGGCGGAAACAGAGACCGCCCGTCTAATGCTGGATTTGGCGGCGGAAAACCACATTCTGGTGGCGGCGACCAAAGGGGAAGTCGGAATCGTCGTGCAGATTAAAGTTAAACCGCATTTGAAATTTGCCGAGATTTATCAAATTGTACTTGAAG
Source organism: Candidatus Nanoarchaeia archaeon (assembly GCA_035506455.1). Classification (GTDB taxonomy): domain Archaea; phylum Thermoproteota; class Bathyarchaeia; order Bathyarchaeales; family Bathycorpusculaceae; genus JADGNF01. The sequence continues at coordinate 5,455 of DATJPJ010000254.1, read as the reverse complement.
ACGGCACAAAACGCCTTGCAACAAAGAACTTTGCCCCAGGCAAGAATGTCTACGGCGAACGCCTCATACGCGTTGAAGGCGTCGAGTACAGGGTTTGGGATGCTTTTCGCAGCAAACTGGCTGGAGCAATTCTGAAAGGACTTCACACGATTCCAATAGTGTTAGGGAGCAAAGTACTCTATTTGGGCGCTGCTTCAGGAACGACGCCGAGTCATATCAGTGACATTGTGGGCGGAGAAGGACATGTTTACTGTGTTGAATTTGCTCAGCGCAGTCTTCGAGAACTTGTTGCAAACGTTGTTGCCTATCGATCAAATATGTCCCCTTTTTTGGCTGATGCCCGCATGCCACAGAAATATGCCATGTTTATTCCAGAAAGAGTAGACGTTATCTACTGTGACATAGCAACGCTCGAGCAAGCGAAAGTCTTAGCTGACAACGCTGATGCTTTTCTTAAAGAAGGCGGCTGGATTATGCTTGCGGTTAAGTCGCAAAGCATTGACGTTTCACTACCACCCGAGCAAGTATACCAAATGCAAGCTCAAATTTTACTCAACCGTGGCTTCGAAGTAAAACAAGTCGTCGACTTAGAACCTTATGACCACGCTCATGCGATGATTGTGGCTCAAAGATAGAAATCGGGCGTTAGCTTAAATTTAGAAGAGTTTTTGCTGCTCCATTCCACGATTAGCTTTCACCTGTTTAGCAGGCTTCCACGACTTTCGGACGCATTCAGGATATTCATCGTGATTCTTAATCCACGATTCTAGAAATGCGGTTGTCCTCGGATCAGTGAGATATCCTGTTCCAAAGTTTCCAAAGTCACTTCGCAAAGCTGCAACCGAAGCATCACGCTCAACTTTGGCAAGTATACTTGCGGCAGAAACTATTGGATAATTGCGATCAGCTTTGTGCTCACTAATTATTCTGGTCTTAAAAGCGGAAGCATCGATTATGTGTTGTCCAAACCGTTTCTCCATAACATCAGCAGCATCGACATACACCAAATCAGGCTCAAGCTCAGTGACGATCTTAGCCATAGTTTCAGCTTCAAGACGATTGAGTTTATGAAGTCGACGTTGACTTTCAACAAAACGATCTATTTCCGATGGAGAAACCTTCAAAACAACATGTTTTTCCGCCAAGCGTACGATTTCAGGCACCAAGGCTTCGCGTTTCTTGGCCGTCAAGAGTTTAGAGTCCTTCACGCCTAAAGAGGCAAGTGCCACAAGGGTTTCTTCTTTTGCAAGGACGCCTGCCACGACCAGAGGACCGATAACACATCCTCTACCAGCTTCATCGATACCCGCGACCAACATGCAGTTTCCTTACCGGGTAACGGTTTACTGTAGTCTGAGCTATAACACTTTCACAAAGTATTCAGCGAGAAGCCATAATTCCTTCACTTGCAAAATTCTTCAATTTCTACACGTTAACGATCTATTTCCACCTAAATATGCTCCGCTGCTTTGGAAAGTCGTTGCATTTGTAAATACGAAGTGTCCTTTGAGGTTCGATTCTGCATCGTTTCCTGGCGTTCTTGCGTCTAATTTGTGGCGCAAGTTGGAAAAATGGGCATTTTGAACAAAGAGTATCCATATTTGGTTCTCTGTAGGCTTTTCTTTGGACTTTAGCCATCGTAACTGATTGAGGCTTATCCATGCCGATATATTTGATTGAGATATAAGGATTCTGCAAATCAGAGAGAAATCCTAATGCACCAATCTATTCGGCAATAACCTTGCCTTCATAAAAGAATAGTCAAGTTTGAACATGGCAACACATCATTTCTGTAACTCCTGAGTGTTTGAGGCATTGGGCCAGGTGAGTGTGCAATAACTCACGACTTATTATCAGAATTGTGTACGTTTGTTTTGATTTTGTGAAGAAATGTTTATATTATTTATTCAATGTTGGACATGTGTTTTAGGTGTTTACTTGGGGCAAGCCTTGTTTGGCCGCGATAACATCACGTGCAGTGACTTAGACGTCATTGATTACCAAATCATCAATCTGCTCCAAGAAGATTGTAGACTCAGTTACAGCAAAGTAGCTGCAAAAGTTGGCGTATCAGTCGGAACGGCATTTAATCGTATAAAAATTATGGAAGCCAAAGGTCTACTAAAAGGATACAGCTTAGTCATTGACTCTACAAAGCTTGGCTATTCTTTAACAGCAGTGATTTTTGTTCAAGCCGCAGGCGGCAATCTGTCAATCATGGAAAGCGAAGTGGCAAAAGCTGATTGCGTTGTGGCGGTTTACGACGTAACGGGGGAGTTTGACGCAGTCGTGATTGCAAAATTTAAAGGGAGAAGCGAATTAAGCGCGTTTATCAAGGAATTGGCTGCTGAGACATTTGTCAAACGAACAGTGACAGCAGTATCTTTAAGCACCGTAAAAGAGGAACCCAGATTTAAATTTGGAGAGGGCAAAGTCTAAAAAGGATCGTTGATTGGAGATTTAACTATGTCTAAGAATCCTACGAGGATAACCGTGGCATTCGATCAGGCGACAGCTAACCTGCTGGAGAAAATTAGCACAGAAACAGACCTTTCGCAAAGCGAAATCATGCGTCGAGCTCTGCGTTTCTACAATGACAACAAAGTCTTAGCCGATAACGCTGTTCGAAAGAAAGCCTTCGCTTACATGGATCTTCTTCTGGGAGGAGAACACGTCATCCTGGATATTGATCATTGGTTGCTCTTCCTTCAACTAATAGAAAGCAGCCCAGACAAGGAAAAGTTTTGGGAAGAACACAAGGCAGTCGCCCGGGCGCATAAAGAACAACTCAAAAGTAGAGTGCATTCGGCAGAAGATTTGCTAACGAGGCTTGAAGTTTGCAATTTCTATCGCTTAACAAAGAATTCTGAAAAGGAGTTTACATTGGTTTTCGGTTCTGAGTTGCCTAGAAAGTTTGTAAGGGTATTTTTGGAAGAATATTTTGCTGCAATGGGCATAAAGGCTGAGATTAAAGAGAACCTCACGAAACTAAATGTCTCGGTGAAGTCTGAACCCAAATAAATTTTTTTATCGGTGTTCTGTTAAAGCTATTCTATTTTAAGTACAGGTAGACAAGCTAAAAATAGCTAGTGCGAGATATTATTCTTCCATCAGAATAAGTGTCAAGGTTGAACGAACTTTGGGAAGCGAACGGATGCGCTTGGTCACCATATCTTTAAGCATCTCCATTGTTTCCGATTTGACCTTCGTAATTATGTCATAAACCCCGTATGAAAAATAGGCTTCGTCAACACCTTCAATTGATTTGAGTTCACGCAAAATATCGTCTTCGAACCCGGATTCCACGTTTATGAGCACATAGGCTTTTGGCATTTCCGATCTCCTAAACTAGATGATGTAGGTTTGCCAATTAAGGTTTTTGCAAGAAAACATTTTGCTTAAGTCCCAAGAACGCAGACCGCTATTTATCGCGAATCGCTCATTGTTTCTTGCTTAAAGTGAATGAATTGAGCAAGCCTGTTAAGATTTGGTTTGTGGAAGACTTTCAGTTTTTTCAACAAAAACTACTAAGCCTTTCAAAGCATTAACCTTGACTAAACTACCTTTTTGGATATCACCGGAGGTTGATTCGGCTCGCCATGTTTCTCCCTGGATTCGCACTTCGCCTGCTGGCTTAAGGTCAGTTATTGCGACGCCCGTTTTGCCGACCATTGCTTCTGGTCCAGTTAGCTTCGAACGGCGTCTTAGCGGTCTTATGATCCATCGAATGTACAGGCCTATAATAATGCCGAAAACAACAAGCAAGCCCAGCTCAATTTCCACCAGTCCCGTTATAGGTGAAGGCGAATACTGCAGCCCAAACGAGAGATAGAAAACACCAAACGCACCTAAGATGACTCCCGCCATTAAAGCGAAACCATGGCCAAGTTTGAGCTCCACAACAATTAGGGCAGCAGCGATTACAAGTATAACTATACCCAGCCATGAAGCGTCTATTATTTCGGCGCCGATAAGGCCGGCGATGATTGCTATGACGCCAACTATTGTGAGTATTAAGGTTGGGTGGTAAACATCGAGAACAATAGCAATTACTCCTATGAGGAAAAGTATGCCATCAAGTATCGCGTTGCTTAGCGCGCTTATCACGTTCTCGTACAGGTTTTCGCTCAAAACAACTTGATGGCTGCCCGAAAGCCCCAACTGGTTAAGCGCGGATGAAATGGAATTTGCCATTCCATCTGCCACATGAAATGCGACTGCATCGTTGGCCGAGAACGCTTGGTCGCCTTGAACCATGTTATAAACCGCTGTTGTGTTGCGTCCCCATTGCTCCGCGAGGCTTGTCATATAGTTTAGCAGCGCAGCCTGAGTGTGGTTCTGCTCCAAGTCTGTGCCGCCTACGACTATGGGCGTGCTGGGGCCGATTTCAGAGCCTGGCGCCATGATTATTCTGTTAGTTGCCATTGCGATATAGCTGCCCGCAGAAGCACCTAACCCATTAGGAACAATAAATGTGTATGTGGGGATGCCTGATTGGTTTGCTGTTGAAATTGAATTTATTATTGAAGTCATGTCGCTGACAAGTCCGCCAGGCGTATTCATTTCAATTACTATGGCGGTTGCGTGTTGCTCTTGCGATGTGCTTACAACTCTGGCCATGAAGGCTGATGAGCCAGGGTCAACTGGCACGCTAAAATCGGCAATTACTACGAGCCCGCTGGAGCTTTGAGGTTGGGCAAGAACTTGAACACAGCTGCCAAACGCAACAAGAAACAAACTTGCAGTGAGCAAGACAAGGATGCTTCGACTCGCCAAAACTTTTCCGGGCAAACCAGCAGACAACTTGCATCGTAATGGTGGCAGTGGCTTGTTGCCTATAAGCTTTGGCATGTAAACGAGGTATTTTCTGCTGCTGAAAAGAAAAAGCTTTGGAGTTCGCCGCTAAAATTGTGAAATCGCTTAATAAAAAACTATTAATAGCGATTACGAGGCGGCATCGCTGGCTTGGGTGCTAAAAGCTTAAGACGCTCTCTAATTTCTGCCTTTATGTCCGAATCGTCCTCTGTGTCGAGAGCAGAATTGAGAAGCTTCTTTGCAAGTTCCACTCTGGTTTCCCCGAACGTCCGTGCGAAAACGCTCGAGTCGTCATCTGAGGCGCTGACGTGCTGAGGCAGCATGCAGATAAAGTTAGCAGGATAGGCTTTGGATATTTCAGCATCTATTACTGCAAAGCGGATGGCGCGTTTTGAGGAATAGTCTTTGGCGCTAGCAATTCTCATGATGTACAATCGCGGTTTCATGGCTTTCGACTGTTAAATCAAAGCGACTGTGTATTTCAAGGTTGCGAAAGTTTTAAGCGTTTTACTTCACTCAGCGAGCAACATAGTACTGCACGTGCTCGTAAACGCTTGACCACATCATACCAAAAGTGAATGCAAACATAAGCTCCTCCAATGGAACCCCAAGAATCAAAATACCCGAAAGTGCCGAGAGG
>DATJPJ010000253.1:0-5340 GCA_035506455.1 Candidatus Nanoarchaeia archaeon | reverse complement strand
TGAAAACTCGAACTTTTAATAATCTTCCAGTTTTGGTTCAACAAACAGCGGTAGAAGCAGCTTAAAGACTGCTTAAATTTGTCTTTCAAGAATTGGAAAGTTCGGGAAGATTTGCCTCCAGTAGTTTTACATCTAAATATTTCGGAGTTTTGCAATGCTAATTGTAGATTTTGCATGAGCAGGATGATTAAGGGAAAAAGACGAACGATGGAAATGGATCTCTACTTACGTGCGCTCGAGCAGTATAGACAGATGGGCGGTAAAGAGATAGTTCTTAATCCTTTAGTGGGTGAACCATTGACGGACCCTGAACTTTTCTGTAAGATCGATCCAAAAATTCTTGAAGGTCTTGAAGTGTCGATGTTCACAAATGGCATTCTTCTAAACAATAATGATAACGTGAGCAAACTTCTTGATTCTGGGGTATCTTATATACATGTAAGTCTCGCGGCGTTTGACAAAAAGATACATGCCCGCGAAATGGGCGTAGATTGCTATGATGAAGTAAAGGAGGGGATAATCAGGTTGCTCACTAAGAATGAAGAGTTAGGAAAACCAAAAAGAATATCTTTCGAAATCAAAGGTGGAATTAGTAATCTCTTTACCAATGACTTCATTTCAGACATACTACCTTTAGTGGACTCTCAATTCGTAAGTGAGAACATTATCGTTTCAAAACTTTTTGATGACTGGATTGGCGTGCTTTCTAAGAACGACCTCGGCAAGGGATGTGGCTTTAAGCCAAAAGGTGTTTTGCGTCGAAGACCTTGTTATTGGCCATTCAGCTTAACTGTTATGACTAGTGGTTTAGTGAGAGCATGTGGATGCAGGTTTGGAATTGCTGGAAAAAATGATGCATTAGTTGTAGGTGACCTCAATAAGGACACTTTGGAAACAATCTGGAAATCGAATGCATTAAAAAAAATACGAAGAGCATACGGTGAACGCAATCAAGTGGAAATCTGCAGGAAATGTCGAGCTTACTGGCCAGTTTAAATATTGGCTTACTCAGGTCTGGAAATGTAGTTGGCGCGAAAGAAGAATTAAACCGAACTAAACAGTCTCAAACAATTTAATGAATTCTTCTTTTGTTAATCCTGTGTCTTTGACTATCTTGCTAAGCAACCCTGCGCCCAGTTCTTCTCCCGAATGAACTGGTATGATGGTAAGCCTTCCATCAGCGTGCTTCAGTACGACATGGCTGCCGCGTTTTCATACAATGTTAAAACCTATTTCGGAAAGAACTTTGATCATATTTTTTGCTGTTTGTGGTTTCAAGCTCATTCAGCTTGAACCTCTACGAACTCAACCCCCACGAGTTCAGTTTGCTTGTGACCCTTCAATCCATCAGCTTCCAAATAGACTTCTATAGCTTCCTTAATCCTTTTCATTACTTGATCAAGAGTTTTGGCTTGCGTGTGGCAGCCGGGCAATTCAGGGACGGAAGCAACGTAGTAGCCATCTTCGTCTTTTTCAACAACTACTCCGAATTTACTCGCCAAACGCTATTCTGAATTGGCAAAACAGTTACTAAAGCTTACTTACAATGCCATATCTAATTCTTTGTTGGAGCTGGGGATGGGAATTGAACCCATATATAACAGCTCTGCAGGCTGTCGCCTGAACCATTCGGCCACCCCAGCGCGAATGCATCAGAGACTTGCGTTGAGACGCATAAAAACATTGTTGACCGAAAAATCAACCTCTTAGTAGAATGAGACTATGTGAGTTCTGTGTTTAGGCAAAACTTCTATAGGCTAAACCCGCTGTAATATGCAAAGCGTGCGTGATATGACTAATTCACTTGCAATACTCGACCTATCCAAGGCTATAGCCTCCCAGTTGTGGAATGGCTTTAAGGATGACTTGCAGACTAACGCGTTAGTTACTAGCCAGGATCAAATCGGGTTTTCATCTCCTAAAACGACGTCGGCAGGAAAAAAGAAGCTTTCAATCTTCCTATATAATGTAACATCTGAACAAACAAGCAAAAACGGATCGACTGCTGTAGACAGCGGGCAAATGGACTTCGCCACACGTTATCTCATCACCCCATGCACCGGAAACGCCGAAAACGACCTCATTTTGCTTGCCAAAACACTCCAGATCCTGTCGGAAAAGCCAATCATTGAAACTAGCAACGCCGGTGACGTCGACGTCAGTAATACATTGACTATAACGCTGGACACGCTTTCTCTGGACGACTTGGGAAAGCTTTGGATGGCGCTTGATGAACCGCTCAAACCCAGCTTAAGCGTGACCGTAAAATTTGGGGTTCCAGTATCGATGCAGCAAGCGACACCAGTATTAACTGTCGGCGACATGCGCGTTATGGAGCTTTACCAGACAGTTTTCGAAACGTTCGAACAACAAGTTAACGACTGGAAAAACCGGAACCTCTTCCAGAAGCAGTATGTTCAGTCAGATTTCGCTAAGACCACTGGCGTATCTGTCGAAGGCATGCGGGCTGAACTCAAAGACTTAGGGCACCGCTTAGAAACAAATCGACCCGTGGATCCTTGCATGGAAGCCCTAAAACGCTTGCAAGAATTCTACGAACATCAACTGGGTATGATTAAAGGCTTCGAGAAAGTTCAAAAGAAACGCCAAGAAGGCATCGACATGGTCGCCAAGTGGAAAACCGACGTAGCTGCACTTATTGAAGCACTAAACGCCAAGAAACAGTAACCCCGCATCAAAAACGAGTCAGAATCAAAAATATCTTTCTTTTTCACATCTGCAATACTCGTGGACACGATAGCTCAATACTCTGGCAAGCCGTCACTTGCTCGTAACAGCAGGCACCTTGATTTTCTTGATCTCTTTTGCTTTTCTCTGCTCGAACCAGTTAATTACAAGGTAAATAGGGAACAACAAATACCACGAAAAACTTGCAACGCCTGCATCGACGAAAGCGAGTCCAATTGAGGCAACAAAGAAAACCGGCACAACTGCATTCCGAATCATCGAAAACCTAATTGCTTTCGCAGTCATTCCCCGCTCAATTAAATCATTGTTTCGGCTAGCGTAATACCAAAGAATGGACAAGGAAAAACCAGCAGCCGCTTGGTCAAACGCGTACATCGCGACCGAAAGCTGCAACGTATGATACTGAGTTAAGAGTTTGGTGAAGAAAGGAATTAACGCTATCCAAACAAGAAAAACGATATTGAGCAACCTTAAAGGTATGTTAGTATTGCGGACGTGTTGAAAATTTCTGTGGTGTGCATTCCACCAGACACCAGCAATGGCAAAGCTAAGTACAAAGTTCAAAAAGCTGATGTACTCGTTCGACAAAGCCTTCCAAAGATCCATCGAAGTGGTGCCGGACGAAAGAACGGGAACAACCAAATCGAGAACGAGTAGAGTGAGGGCAAATGCGAAAACGCCGTCGCTCAAAGCCAGCGTACGGTCAAGACCGTAATCCTCTTGTCTGCGAACACCTTCGTCCTCGGCCATGAAAAGCTCCCGCTATCTGTTTGGCTGAACTTGACTTAAAATTTTGCGTAACCTTTACGCAGGTCTATATCTCAACAGAGCCGCAAAACTCCCCAACGCCTTGAGTTTTACTTTTTCTTCCGACTCTGTCGAAATCACTTCAACCCTCGCACCAGTCTGTGAAGCAAGGTCCTCCAAGACATCCACAATATCCCTTTCTTCAACTACATACTCGATTGACTTGCACCTTTCGCAAGGGGTAGAAATGATTTTCTGTCTGGTTTGCATCTTAGTAATTACAAAGGATAAATCCGCTTTTGATAAGCCACATTTCTTGCAGGTAGCGACGATATCAGTCATGTCTGAATTGTCAACAACAATCACAACTTCAACTTCACCTTTCTTAAGCGCATCCAAAACAGCATCTAACCCACAAACATACTGGCCATCTTGCTTCCCAATTTCAGCGAGAAGTCGCTGCACAATCATTTTCTCTTCGGGGCTACACATGTTCTTTAATGTCTCAAATGATTTGTCAAGCACTTCTCGTACCCCTTTTTCATCAGCGGATTGCGTATCAACTGTGCTCAAAACGGCGTTGTTCAGCTCATAATGCAGGAAATCGCCTTTCAAGAAATCGTTCTTCGTTGTGCCCGGTCCTCCAACAACTAAGGCTGTGACTCTATTCTTCTCCAGAAATGCTCTTGCCGCATGCTCTGCAATTCGATGGAAGAAGGCTGTAACTTCCATATCTCGCTCTCTCTCGTACCTTCGTTGACTCGATCCGCCTTTTCCAGATTTGCCAGGGATCCCCGACGTGATCTTTTCAATTAGTTCAAGATGTTCCTCTCTAAATATCCCAAAACTAGCTTCCTTCGTGTCCACTGCCATGATCCCTATGACTTTCTTTCCCTTTGCCATTTCCCTGAGAGGTTCTAAATGGAAATGGCTGTCAACTTCAAGAAGATAGGTGGGAACTGGTTCAGGAGGTATAAGCTCTTCTACGTATAGTTTTTCATCTTCCATATCGTCTGTTAAGGTTCCGGCAAATATCGCTAGTCCATTCTCGGGAGTTTTTTCAATCATCTTTAAGCGTTGAATTACATTCTTGAAGGCTTCTTGAAGACGATCTTTAATGCCTTCACCTTTGCTGACGCAAGAATCCGACTCTTTCTTGAGGATTGAAATAACATCAGTTATAGAAGTCTCATGTGGCAAGTAGAGTGAAATGAACTCCATTCCTCTTCCTTCCTTGCCTGAGAGCCACGCTATGAGCTTTCTCAGTTTGTGCTGCTTCACAGAGTTGCTTGTTGCCATTTGACAGCCGTAAAAATGAGTTACTTTTTCAGTTACCAAAACTTAGCACCTTACAGGAGAAGTACGACAGAGAACGATTTATTGCTTCTTGAGTCGACACCGCTTGCAAATCTTCTATAACTATGGGACTCCCAATTCTTTCAAGATTTCCCTATATGCTTTTAACGCTGCCGCCTCATCAGCAACATTCTTTATCAGCATGCGTCCACCAGCGAACAGGCTAATCTCCAAACCTTTGTAATCAAACATCAAAGCCAAATTAGACTTGACGCGGACATGATAACCCAGCAACTGCACCGTTTCGCGTAGCTTTGTTAGATCCAGCTTAAGCGGAGTTTCAGGATTGATGTTTGCCGTGTTCTGCCCACACAACCAAGCTAACCGTTCTCCAAGCACATGAGAGGCAACGCCTTCGCACGATGGGCAATTGGCTCGTTTGGCAATGTCAATAGTTGTAAAGGTCATGTCCGTGAAGTCGCAAATCATCAACTTACCCTTTAGCGACGTACCTACACCAGATATGACTTTGATAGCTTCGAAAGCTTGCATTGCGCCGATAATTCCTGTAGTAGCTCCCAAAACGCC
>DATJPJ010000252.1:0-31917 GCA_035506455.1 Candidatus Nanoarchaeia archaeon | reverse complement strand
AGCGTTTTTCCAGTCACGGGTCTTAGCCCACTTGTGAGGCTCCAATCTCTTGTACGTTTCGAAGAATTCTTGAATCTCATTCAACTGATGCTGATGAACATCACCTATGTCATGGTAACCTTCGAATCGACGATCGCTAATAAGCACTGAGAGAATTTTGGCGTCTAGACCCGCCTCGTCCTCGATTATAAGAGCGCCAATAACTCGAACTTTTACAATGCAGCCCACGGTCAACGGGGCATAACTGAGAACCATTATATCAAGTGGGTCGCCATCGTCAAACCAAGTTTGAGGAACGAAGCCGTACTCAACTGGGAAAACCACGCTAGAAGGAATAATTCGGTCGAGAACAAAAGCTTCCCATTCTTTGTTATACTCGTACTTATCGCGGCTGCCGCTCGTTACCTCAATAACCATGTTTAGCAGCTCAGGCGGCTTGTCTCCTGCAGGGAGGTCCTTCCAAAAATTCATACTTGGCGCTCCATTGAAGGGTTAGGGCTGGATCATTTTAAGGTTTCTTAAATTAAGAGAATTTAATTTTGCAATCACCACTACTGCCTCATTCTTGATCACGAATATTTATTTTAATACACAAATTCTGGATAGCCTTCACAATTACAGTCACTGACATTGATAGCCCTCGCCAAATTTCTCGCATAACTAATCGTGTTTAAGTTTGCCGATGGGCATACCAACAGTTTTTTGCGGCATCAATGATTTCTAGCACAAACTAATAATTGAAAAGCGATGTTTTTGAGGTCGAAACTGTTACCAGAAAATTGCCGAGTTTATTTTCTTTCGAAATCAGATTCTTGTGGTTTAAGAAAATAGGCTTCCAGCTTTGTATTTTCGGATCTTTTGAGCACGTTCGCACAGGTTTTCGGATCTAGAGCCTTGTATTCAAGACCCATCGTAGCCAGCATCCTCTGAACGCCGTTTGCTAAGCTTGGAGCTACAAGTATTGCGCGCACTTCTCGGTTAACTTTGGCCTTTATGGGTTCGATGTATTTTGCAAGTTGTAATGCAGCTTCTTTGGTGGCGGTTTTGCGTTTCACTTCGACTATCACGAGTTTTCCGTTTTTGTCTTCACCGTAAATATCGACGAATCCCGGCTCCACTTTCTTTTCCCAACTGATCGGCTTAAAACCCTCCTCGAGTAGTTCGGGCTTTAGCAGTATTGCCCGGTGCATGTCATCCTCAGTGGCGTGAAGCAGAAAATCTCCTGCGTCTGTGAGATTCAAGGCAGATACCATATAGACGGCATTGAACGTAATATGGACTGTTTCATGTGGCTTTTGACGTGTCCCGTGAACTTCCAGCTCGTCGGGGGTAGCCTGCACATGAAAAACGCTTCCTGTAGGTTGCCAGTTCACGGGTTCATATCCAGTAGGTCGATGAACCAGCAGCGATCCATCATCTTTAATTATCAGCAAACGATCGCCAGGCTCCAAAGTCGATTTTGCCCTACCAGTATATTGGACGCGGCAGTCGCCAGCGACAACTAAAGTTCTTCTTTGGAGCAAGGCTTTTTCAATGGTTGCAGCTGCCTCAGCAAATGTTGGATTTGTAAGAACGATTGCTTTCGATTGATCGGTCATGGGGTTCAGCCGTATTATAGGGTTGTTTTTGTAGATAAGAGTATTGAAAGCCAAAATTAACGCATAGCTGAACCAGATTATGCGAATAATTTTGGCGCGCGATAAAAATAGACTAGTAATAGGCATCGAGGTGCAAAAAGTGTTAAATACAAAGTCAACTAACCACGCAAACGGAAAGACCGAACTGAAGCAGGTCAAACAGGGAGTAGAAGGAAAATGGCTGGAGAACTGCTTTATGTCGAACAGGTCGGGCTTTACGCCGTCATAGGCGTAGCAGTCGCCGCGCTGATTTATGCCGTGATACTTGCCCGACAGGTTTTCATGGAACCTACAAGTCAAGGCAAAGCAAAAGAAATTTGGGGCGGCATCAAGACCGGCGCAAACTCCTACCTGAAGACTCAACTAAGGTCGATAATCATTTTTGTAGGCATACTCGGGGTTTTCCTGTATCTTTCCGCCGCGCTTGCCAATTACTCGTTTTACATAACGGTTGGCAGAGTGGGCGCTTTCCTTATGGGTGCTTTCTTCTCGGGCATGGTCGGCTACATTGGTATGAACATGGCTGTACAAGGAAACACTCGAGTCTCAGAGGCGGCCAAGAAAAGTTTCCATGGCGCATTAAAGATCGCCTACCGAACGGGAACAATAACTGGGATGCTTACCGACGGCTTAGGCTTACTAGGTGGCACAATAATTTTTCTAATTTTCCTCCGAAATGCCCCTGAAGTTCTGTTGGGATTCGGCTTCGGCGGAACGTTACTTGCATTGTTCATGCGAGTAGGCGGAGGCATCTACACAAAAGCCGCAGACGTCGGTGCAGACTTAGTGGGTAAAGTCGAAAAAGGAATCCCAGAAGACGACCCGAGAAACGCCGCGGTCGTTGCTGACCTCGTCGGAGATAATGTTGGCGACTGCGCGGGCATGGCAGCAGATATTTTTGAGTCCTATGAAGTCACAATGGTTTCCGCATTGCTCCTTGGTTTGGCGATAACTCCGTTTGACTACAAGTGGATAGTTTTTCCACTTCTTGCTCGTGGAATTGGCGTGGTTAGCACAATAGTTGGCACCTACGCTGTTTCACTCTGGCCAGACAAGTTAACTAAGGGAGATGCTTTCAAAGCCATGGATTTGTCTTACGATGTTTCAAGTGTAATCTCGTCAGCTAGCTTCCTGCTATTGGCAGTCTTTTATGTACGAGACATCCGAGTTTTCCTGGCAACAACAATGGGGATTATTCTGGCGATAAGCTTCAACAAATTAGCTAATTACTTCACCAGCCCTAATCGAAGCCCAACTATTCGAGTTGCAGCTTCGAGCCGCACGGGTACAGCAACTGTTATTCTGCGTGGACTCTCGCTGGGATTTGAAAGCACCGTCTGGACCGCCCTTGTAATTGCGCTAACCATAGTCGTCTCGGTTATTGTCTGGACAGGCGCCGGAGTAATCTTTGCCATGTATGGAGTTGCACTAGCAAGCATTGGAATGTTAACGCACACAGGAAATAATGTTGCCATGGACAGCTTCGGACCCATAGCCGACAATGCAAACGGAATTGCCGAAATGGCAGGACAAGACCCCAAATCGCGACAAATCCTCGCTGACCTCGACTCAGCAGGCAACACTACAAAAGCTGTGACAAAAGCCATAGCCATTGCATCGGCAGTGCTGGCTGCAGTTTCATTGTTCTCAGCATTCACCAACGCTATACCAGGTCTGAAGCTTGACATAGCCGCCGACCCATTAGTGTTCGTGGGTTTGCTGATTGGCGCTGCTTTACCGTTTCTTTTTAGTTTCATATCAATCAGAGCTGTCAGCAGGGCAGCGGAGAAAATCATCGAGGAAGTCAGGGAACAGTTCCGAACGCCAGGCATAATGGAAGGCCATAAACTCCCCGACTACGCCAAAGTTGTTAAAATTTGCACAGGTGCAGCACAGCGAGAACTGGCCAGCCTCGCCATAATAGCGATTCTAACTCCGCTACTTGTCGGAACCTTGTTAGAGTCGGCGGCCTGGGGGGGCTTCTTGGCAGGCGTAATACTAACCGGTCAGCTTATGGCCGTCTTCATGGCTAACTCAGGCGGCGCTTGGGACAACGCGAAGAAAAAAGTCGAAGACGGATATTTCGGCGGAAAAGGCTCAGAGCAACACAAAGCTTGCGTGCAATGCGACACCGTTGGTGATCCACTTAAGGATACTGCGGGGCCATCGCTAAACCCAATGATAAAAGTCATTAACTTGATTTCTTTGTTGTTTGCTCCCGTAATAATAAAACTCAAAGACGTTGCCGTCTACACCATTCCAGGAACCACTGTTAACATTCCGCTAGCTTCCGCAGTTGTCTCGTTGACCCTTTTTATCATTATTGCTGGCGCCATAAGCTTTAGCAAGAGAGAGAAAATGGACGTATCCCTCGAGAAAATCCAATAGTTTTACAAGACCCGTCATTAAATGTTCTGCGGAGGACATAGGTGGATAAATGGGGCAAAAAGCGCTCCGTCATACGACGCTACAACCTAACGGCACAAATGTATGACGAACGCTACTGCGAGGAGCAAGAAGCAAAATATAGAGCAGCGCTCGCAAGCATGAACTTGACTTTTGACAGCATTATGTTGGACGTCGGTTGCGGTTCCGGAATGTTCTTTGACCAAGTAGCTGACAGGGCAAGGATAGTAGTGGGTTTGGACGTGTCACGAGAGTTATTGTCGCTTGCAAAGGATCGCGCCAAAAAACTTAGAAACGCGTTTCTGGTTCTGGCGGACGCAGATCATTTGCCATTTAAAACTGGGGTTTTTAACTATTTTTTTGCTTTTACAGTTCTACAAAACATGCCCAGTCCTGTGGAAACAATTAAGGAACTCCAAGTTTCTGCCTCACCTAATGCTAGTTTCGTCATTACCGGCTTAAGAGCAGCGATTTCACTGGAGAAGTTTAACTGGATTCTACGGAAGGCTGGTTTGAAGACTGTTTCAATTCGAGATGACGAAGCGATCAAATGTTATATCGCCGTGGCAGTCCAGAGCCAAAATTGAGTACTTTTGGCTTATGCTTGCAGCCAGCTAATGTTACAATACTACGTCTGATAAGCTGCATTAATCAAGCAACACTTATATCGCCAGAAACCCATCAAACTTCCAACAGGCAATTGTAGAGAGGCAAAACAGATCGTTTCAAGCCACTCTATGCCATTCCAATTGATGGTGGAATAAGACACATGCCGTTAAAAACCCAAAAAACTGACACGGCACAAGCCTTAACTTTACAATGGATTTTGCACGTTAAGAACTACAAGTTAACCCTCGACAAAGCCAAATGCGTCGGGTGCCAAATTTGCAGTTTAGCTTGCCCAAAAGAAGCAATAACTCTAACCAAACAGCCTAAGGCACAGAGCGAAACCACTAAGAAAGCTAAAGTCGATGTTGACCTCGAAAAATGCAACTTTTGTGGAATCTGCGACATAACCTGTCCATACGGAGCCGTCAAAGTGACGTCAGGAAGCGACAATCTCAACGTCATCGACAAAGAATGTTTTCCTAAACTTACTCGTGACATCCAAATCGACACCAAGATGTGCCCCAAAGACTGCGACGCGTGCGTCCAAGCCTGTCCGCTGAAACAAATAACAGTTGAAAAAGTCACCTACGATGGCAACCCCGTCGAAGACGTCAACATCCTAAGCCCCAGTCAACGAAAACACGTCCAAGTTACGGTTAACATTCCAAAGGACAAATGTCCCACCTGTCGAGCATGCGAGCTCAAATGTTCTCCAGGTGCAATAAAGATGCGTAAGACCTTCGAAGGCAATATTAGCATAGACCAAGCAAAGTGCCCCGAAGGATGTCACGACTGCGTCGACGTCTGCCCGATTACGGGAACGCTCACAGTTGTGAACGGCAAAGTTCACGTCAACGAGGCAACATGCACGTACTGTGGAGCCTGCAAAGTCGTTTGCCCCGAGGAAGCAGCGTTGAAGCTAAAACGAACCAAGGTGCTACATACACCTGTTCACTCAGGAACCTGGAACAAGGCTCTGGAACGTATCACCTCCCCGATTGGTTCAGTTAAAGAGCTAAAAGCTATGAGCGGCATGCACGCTAAGAAAATCGTGGAAAAACGGTTCGTTAGTGAAGAGGTAATAAGATGAGTAAAAAAGCAGAATACCCCAAACGAAGTCAAACTTGCATTGTTTTCAAGCAACGCTTTTATAGAGCGCACACAAAAGCCGTTGTTGCCCAGAAAATAGGGAGAAACGGTAAAAACAAAAATGGCTATTGAGAAGGTTAAAGCATGAGCAATCCGGAAACACAAAAAACAGTTGAAACTCCCAAACAAGCCGAACCCCCGCGAGTAGGTGTCTTCGTCTGCCATTGCGGTATGAATATCGCCGGAACAGTAGACGTTAAACAGGTAGTTGAATACGCAAAAACAATACCTGACGTAGTTCTTGTAAAAGAGAACCGTTACACATGCGCTGATCCTGGACAAGAAGAAATCAGAAAAGCAATAAAAGAACACAATCTGAACCGTGTAGTTGTAGCCGCTTGCAGCCCGAGAATGCATGAACCGACGTTTCGAAGAACCGTAAGCGAAGCAGGTCTAAATCCATTTGTTTTGGAAATGGCAAACATTCGCGAGTTTTCTTCGTGGTGCCACGCCAATACTCCAAAAGAAGCCACAGCAAAAGCAGAAGATATCGTAAGGATTGCAGTGGCAAAAGCTAGGCTGCTTAAACCTCTCAAGACAATGGAAGTACCTGTTACCAAAAGTGCATTGGTTATCGGCGGTGGAATTACTGGAATCAATTCCGCTTTAGATTTGGCGAATATGGGTTTCAAAGTATACCTTGTCGAGAAGAACACGAGCATTGGAGGTCACATGGCACAACTCGACAAGACTTTTCCAACCTTAGACTGCAGCATATGAATAGAAGGACCTAGGATGGTGGACGTAAATCGCCATCCTCAGGTCCAAGTAATATCTAACGCAGAAGTCCTTCAAGTAGAAGGATTCGTAGGCAATTTCAGAGTGAAAGTTCGCAAGAATCCACGGTACGTTGTCGCTAAAAACTGCACCGGCTGCGGTGAATGCAAGGATGTCTGCCCAATTGAATATCCAAATGAGTGGGACTTGAATTTAGGTGTAAGAAAAGCCATCTCCATTCCGTTTGAACAAGCTGTGCCTCTTGTCTATTCGATAGATAGGGACTATTGCATAGAGTGCTTCAAATGTGTAGATGCTTGTGGCTCACGAAAAGCCATTAACTTTGATCAGAAGCCAGAAGAAGTAGAATTGGATGTTGGTGCAATCATAGTAACAAGTGGATGCGATTTTTATCAACCTTACGACGACGCTAGATATGGTTATGGAAAATACGATAATGTAATTACTGCTTTGGAGTTTGAAAGACTAATCACTGCAAGCGGCCCAACAGCTGGACACGTGCTTCGCAAATCTGATGGAAAGACACCAAAAAGCGTTGCTTTCCTTCAATGCATTGGTTCAAGGGATGTAAACAAGTACGAGTATTGTTCAGGTTTCTGCTGTATGTATGCGCTAAAAGAAGCCATACTTTTGAAAGAACACTACCACGATAATGTTGAAGTCTACATTTTCTACATAGACATGCGCACCCCCTCCAAAGGCTATGAAGAATTTTATCGAAGAGCCCGCGAAATGGGAATCAACTTCATCAGAGGGAAAGCGGGCAACATAATTGAAGACCCAAAGACCAAAAACTTGTTTGTACGAGCAGAAGACAGCGAGCTAGGATTACCAATCGAACTAGAAACGGAACTTGTTGTGCTAAGTACAGCTGCCATACCCAGTAAGGGAGCCGCAGAATTAGCCAGTATTCTCCACATAACCCGAGGGGCAGACGGGTTCTTTATGGAAAGCCACCCGAAACTCAAACCAATGGACACACCGATGGACGGAATATTCATAGCAGGTGCCTGTCAAAGTCCAAAGGACATTCCATATAGCGTAGCCCAAGGAGCCGGGGCAGCAGCAAGAGCAGCAACCATTCTTTCTCAACCGAATTGGAAGATAGAACCAATAGTCGCAATAGTTGACGTGGCCAAATGCAGAAACGTGAAAGCAAAGTGCGGTGTATGCGCGAAAAGTTGTCCGTATGGAGCTATAACTGCTACTGAGGGGCAACCAGCCCAGGTTAATCCCGCACAATGCCATGGTTGTGGAACATGTGTTGCTGAATGTCCGGCAGACGCTATGACTCAGATGCACTTTACCGATGAACAGATAGTCTCCCAAATCAGAGCTGCTTTAGAAAAGGACCCGAATGATAAGATACTGACGTTTATGTGTAATTGGTGAGGTTACGCCGGCGCGGACCTTGCGGGGACGAGCCGGCTTCAATACCCGACGACGACACGACCGATACGGGTAATGTGCACTGGGCGAATTGACCGGGACTTTGTTATGGAGGCATTTAGACTTGGCGCAGGAGGGGTACTGATTACCGCCTGCCATCTACCCAGCGACTGCCACTACATCTCTGGGAACGTAAAAATGAAGACGCGGATGGATGCCTTGGCGGTTATGCTTCAAAAACTCGGACTTAGCCCCGAAAGACTCAGAGTTGATTACGTATCCTCAGCTGAGGGACCGAAATTCGTTGCCATAGTCAAGGAAATGACCGACCAATTGAATACACTTGGAAAAGAAAAAATAAAGGCAGAAAACGCGAAACTTTATCCAACCCTAGAAAATATGTTAAAACGCAAAGCAGGTGCCTCAGCCCCACCACCTAAACCAGTTGATCAAGCAGCGACAAAGTAGACAATTAATTCGTGATTGAAACATAGGCCACGCTCGTGAACAGTGTTGTTTGGCACTATCCTCTTTCCCCGCAAATGTAATTCAATGAAAGCAACGATTAGAACAAAGGCTCGCAAAGATGCGCTAAAAGGACATTGGAATAGCTGGGCAAGTCCACAACGGTTCAGGTAGAAAATGTTTCTGGCGTCCAATAAACACAAAAACATCATTAATGAACCGACAAGTAATATATCTTTCAACATCAGAAAAACATCAGTTGGAGGCGTCCTACAGCTAGGTGGTCCTGGCACCGGACTTCAAATCCGTTGAGCCCGAAAGGGCTCGGGGTCCGATTCCCCTTGGACGCCGCCACTATCCCACCGTTTTCAAGATATCGTCTAATCTTTTCATTGCCAAAATGATTTCGTTCTTTTGTATGCCTATACCAGCGTCGAAGTTTATATAAGATGTGACATACTGTGGGCAGCACACTCCGAAATCATTTTTCTCCAAAGCTCTTGCTCCACTGACCCTTGCGGTGAACAAAGCTTTGCCTATCTTCTTAGCGTTCCTACCATCCAGTGTCATAGCAACAGATATTGGACTGTAAACATTCAGTATTCGTTGCGAATGTCTTTCCGCAACCTCCTTCAAGGATGACTCAAGGAATTTCCGATTTTCTTCTTGTTGGATTCTCAGCGTCTCATAACCGTCTAATCCTATCGACAGTATGGCTGCTAGGAATTGAACGATGGGAGCAGCTGTCGCCCTGCCTGCATACATTTCAGACACTTCATCAAGGAACTCTTCGTTAGGTGAAGCAATTATTGCGCCTCCGACAGGGGCAAGGAAATTCTTGTCTGTGCTCTGGATTATTGCGTCGACTCGTCCAGCGTCGATTGCGCCTCTTACAAGTTTCATGATCTCGCGGCTTTGAACTCCGTATGCATTGTTTATGATATGCGGTATCTTTTTCTCTTCTGCGATCTTTGCAATGTCTTTGATGTGGTCCGGTTCTCTAGGTGGAAAGAACGTGGTTGTTGACAGAATCGCAGCAGTATTTTCATTTACTGTTTTTTCTATCTCTTCTTTAGGCACGTTTACAGCATCCTCATAAATTTTGCCTTCAACTATTCTTTCTTGAAGACCGGCCAAACGAATCGCCTTCAAAGGGGTCTTATGGTCAATCTGGGGGTATACAACCTCTTTTCCTTTAGTGAGGTTTCTTGCAACGCATAAGGCAAGAGCAAGTGTCATTCCTGTTGCCAAAGGTAAGACCACTGCACCCTTGATATTTGGAACTCCGAGCCTTGCCAAAGCGTCACTCGACAACTTGTTGGCGAGGAAATACATGAGAGATCCACCCGCTGCTTTAGGTTGGGCTTCGGTCAGATCACCTGACCGCCCAACCCCTTGGTGAAATCCATAAGCCAGCCTTGAAACTGCAGGAGACGCGACCCTGCCTTCTCTTTCGCCTAAACGAGCTGCTTTGCTATCCTTGTCAGTATCCATTGCAGATAGTAAATTCAGCAATTCTTCAATTTGACTATCTTTCCACCCTTCTTCAGGCATTCTTCTTTGCTCAAATAATAGTTTCATCGGACGGGATTCTGTCCTTAACACAGTCAAGCCTCTATCGAGTATGCTCTTGGGGATCGTGTCCTTCAACTTATCAATCGGTAACATGAGACATACCTCCATCGCTCTTGTACTCAATGAAGAGCGTCATGTTTAAATTCGAATTGCCTTCGGATATTTATTCTGTCGTTGTAACTATTCCAGAAATTCGCAGCAACTGGCAGGTAGATTGAATTTGACAACGTACCAACTTGAAACCGCTCAAATTGCTCGGAAATATTATATAGACTATCAAAGTGAATATGCCAGTTGAAATCATCAAAGTCTGATGCTCGGCACAATTATAAACCGAGGGCAGGATAAACAATAGGGGAAAATTGGTGTCGCAGAGTTATCCTTACTTACTTATTCTGTGTGGACTACCGTCTTCAGGAAAAACAACCATAAGCAAAAAGGTCGCTTCGTTGCTTGAGGACAAAAATGGGATATCAACAATGATTATCAGCTCGGACCATTTTCGGGATATGCTCTCGTACTCTTCCAAAGGGTTTAAACCCGAAAGAGAAACATCGGTGAAGATTTTTTATGAGAAGGCAGTTGCAGCAGGTTTGGAGAATGGTTTTCTCGTCATCAGCGATGACCTAAACTATTACAAGTCAATGAGAAGCGACCTGAGGCAGATTGCCATACGATCGGGCTCTGACTACGACATGGTCTTTGTTGATACACCCGTTGAACAAGCCGTTAAATGGAACCAAGAACGAGGATCACCAATACCATCGTCCCTAATTGAGGAAATTAATCAGAAACTTGACCCGCCGAAGGGCGATTATAAGTGGGACACTCCCCTTGCGATTGTCGATCCAAGCAAACAGAGCATCGAAGAGATTGCTAACACGATTGTAACCTCAGTTCTTAAAAGACTTGAAAAACCAATCAGGTCCAAGCCAAAAAAACTTGTAGAAGATGAGAAGTCTCTGAGGGCGAGAGGCGTCGAAAGGGAAACCAGAAAATCAATGATGGAAGTAATGACGCGGTACAAGAATCCTGATTTGGGCATTTCTCTGTCAACCATCAGAAGAGAAGTTGTGAAGAAGGCACTGGCAGACTGTTTGAAGCCAATGGATGCAGTTGAATTATTCCTAAGAGAAGCTAATGCCGTCGCAAAATCCTACACTTTGGCTGAGAGCAAAGGCTTAATCCCTGTTCACGTCGGGCTCTTCGGGCACGTTGACCATGGTAAGACAATGCTTGCTAGGCGGCTAACCGAAAAACCTTCGACAGCTGCGCTTGATAAAGCTCCAGATTCCGCGAGGCGAGGAATGACAATAGACATGGGCTTCTCCGCTTTTACCTTAGATCAATATCTGGTCACACTCGTTGACTTACCGGGACACTTCAGTTTAGTTAGGCACACAGTAGCGGGGGCTAACATAATTGATGAAGCAGTCCTAGTTGTTGCTGCGGATCTCGGCCTCCAGGTTCAAACTGTGGAGCATTTTTCTATAATTAAAAATATCGGAATAAGAGACCTTGTAGTTGCTCTGAACAAAGTTGACTTGGCTTCTCAAGAGAGAATTGAGGAAGTCAAAAAGAAAATTGTGCTTCTTTTGAAAGGAACTCAATATGAGAATGCAAAGATTGTTGAGGTCTCAGGATTAACCGGTAAAGGAATTGATGAACTCAAGAGCACATTGCACGATTCTCTGAGTCCACCAATTCGTCAATGGGTTGGTCCCTTCAAGATGCCAATAGACCATGCGTTCACAATTGCTGGAGTAGGAACAGTGCTAACCGGTACGATCCACCGTGGGAAAGTTAAAGTGAAAGATATCATTGAAATCAAGCCCATCGAAAAAAAAGGCCAAGTACGTTCTTTGCGATCATTCGGCGAGGACAAGGAGGAGGCTATCGCCGGAGACAGAGTGGGTGTAGCTGTAAAGGACATAAAACCTGATGATGCTCACAGGGGTTATGTAGCAATATCTCCAGGCTCAATCAATTCAACCCGTCGTTTGACAGCGGAATTACAAATGGAAAAATTCTACCAACGCACTTTGACACCATTTAGCGATGTCGACGTTTTTGTCGGGGGCTATGAAGTTTTAGGAAACGTCGTTGCTGGAGTTTTGGAGGACAACAGATTCGTTGTGAAGACCTCTGTCAAGGCCTCGGAAAAATGCGCAGTTTACATTGAACTCAGACAACAAGTCGTGGTGGAAAGAGGAGATCACATTCTCTTGATGAATCCTGGACTGCAAGCCCGTGAATTCCGAGTGATCGGTGGAGGAAGAATCATCGAAACAGACACCAAACTAGAATTCTTTTCAAAGAAGACAAAAGAAGGAACTGTGAGACAACGAAATGAAGCCAATGAGTATTTGGTGAGAAGTCTTTTCAGCAACTCAGAGGCGGCTTCCAAATTCCTGGAAAAACAAGTTGTTACTGCATCAGGAGCTAGAGGAGAAATCAGAGCTTCGCTTTCATCAGGTGAAGTGTTGGTCAATTTCAAAGAACCAGTGCTCGAAGGCGAAAAAGTATTTCTTCACGTCTATAAGAAGCTAAAAGGCGGATAGACTGCTTGCAAGCAAATACCCTGATCAATGTTATTGACGAATTTGATTGCAAAAAATTAGGGTCTAAATGCTGGGAGAACCGTATTCCAGCGGGATTTTTTTGCCTTAAATCAGCTTGATTTTTTACTTTAGTAGTTTGAAAGTCTGGTCTGTCAAACCTTCAAATGGGGAGCCCAACACATTATAAGCGCCGTCTCCAAGGAATCGCCTACTGCGGAACTGTACCTGTGCTTTCGCTATTGCGAACTTAAGTTTGGTTTCGCTGAAGCTTGATCCGTAAAGTAGTTTATGTCGAATTAGACTCCAGTTTTTTGGCTCCTCCCAATCATCAACTGAAACGCCGCCGTTGTCCTTAACCCTTTCATGCAACGCAGTGCCAGGAATTGGGTATGGGAGAGTAAAAGATAGATAGTCAAGCGGTAGTCTCGATGCAAACCGCACTGTATCAAGCACCGTTTTGTCAGTTTCTCCGGGGTAGCCCACGATGAAAAATGCTCCCACCTGCAAGCCTGCTTCCTTAGCAGCAAGAACGGCGTGCCTTGCCTGTGCGGTTGTTATGTGTTTGTTCATGATGCTTAGTACCCCGTCGTTGCCTGACTCAATTCCAAAGAACACACGCACGCAACCTGCTCGCTTCATACTTCGGGCAACTTCCACGTTTAACGTATCTACGCGCGACAGGCATTCCCATTCAATGTCCACTCCTCGTTGCAACATCAAATCGGACAATCGCTTAACGTTTTGTGGCTTGAGCGTAAAGCAGTCATCTGCGAACCAAATCCGCTCATAACCCATCGTGGCGATTTCTTCAGCCTCAGCAACAATGTTTTCTGGAGACCGCGACCTAAAGGAGGTCCCAAAAACTGGACGACTGCAAAAGTCGCAACTAAACGGGCACCCGCGACTGCTTATCAGTGGAGTAGTCGAATAACCAAATCTGTTGAGGTAGTATTGCTGATAGGCGTCATTATCAAAAAGTTCTCGCGAAGGAAACCCTAGCGAATCCAAATCTGCAACAAGAGCTCTTTGCGAAGTGTACTTAATTAAGCCCTTTTCCTTGTACACAATGCCCTTTACTTTTGAGAGCGATTCGCCAGTCTCAACGCAGTTGACGATATCAACTAATGTTTCCTCGCCTTCGCCTATTGCCACCACGTCAAAAGCGTCCAAAAAATCCGTCGGATCTAAAGTGGGCAAGGGACCGCCCACAACCAAAAGATCACACTTTCCGCGCAGTAGCATTGCAATTTCCAGGGAAGTTTTTTTCATGGAGAACATACTGTAAACGCCAACGATTTGAGGTTTCGATCTTGTGATTCTATCTAGCATCTGATGTTTAGTCATGAATGTACAATCTACCAATTCGACCTCTACGCCGTGGCTCTGCAGAGCTGAAGCTAAGTAACCTAGTCCGAGAGGGGGGAATCTGAAGATGGAGTTATCTCTGCTAGGTTGAAAAAATGGGTAGACCAACACAACTTTTGCCATCTATCGTTGCCCTCCAAAGAAAACGGAAATGTATAATGTTAAGAATGCCCTATTCAGTGTTGAAGGCACGAAAAAACCTCTTTCTACTAATAACATCTATCGCTCTTGCTTTAAAACTTTCCAACAAAGAAAGCGAAGAGAAAATTATGCTTTGGCTGAAGCAAGTTGATCAGGATCAGTTTCCTTTTTGAGTTTTCTCTCGTCTGAAAGAATGTTGTCTCTATTCCAGATCCAAGGCGTATTTTTTAGTGTCTGCCAAAGTGGGACAGCGATTACCATAACAATTATTGCCTCGACCAGCCTGATTGCCGGATAGAGAAATGGAGTTGCCAAAAACTGAAGTCGAACAGCCGCAAGGTCAAAGCCAAAAATATTAGTGTAAACGCCCGGCAATGCATAAACCATCGAGCCCCACATGTTATCGGCCTGATTACCTATGAATCCAAGAAGGAAGAAGAATGCAGCGCCATGAACAACTGATATTTTCTTTCCAAACAAAGCTACTGGAAGGATCAATGCGAGAGTTATAACTTTGTCAAATAATACGGCTAACGCGATGTACCAATTGTCGGATAGCGGCGTGACCGGTGGCGTAAGCAGAAAAACGATCATCATGGCTGCGAATGCGAGAAAACCCCATTTCCATTTTCTGTAGAAGACAAATCCTGAAACGAGGGCGTTGAGAACCGGCGCGAAAATAAACGGCAAACCATAAGGACTCATGCCCGTTAAAGACCAACTAACAGTTGCCCCTAACAAGGCAGCGCCCGCTCCAAGATAAGGGCCCAGTATTATACCAAAAATTGTCGCTATCAGCGCGGCGAAGCTTATTTGAAGCGTACCGACCGTGGTGGGGATATTAATGGGAGCAATAAAGTTGAGGACAAAGTACAGGGCGGCAAAAATGACCATGACAGCGAGCTGTTTGGTAGTAACCAATCGCATTTTTCTACGGGCACTCCTATGTAAATTCTTGCATTGCAGTGTAAATTATTACACAAGATATAAAAGTTTTTCTAAATAGCGTGAAGGATGAAAGCCGAGATAAAAAATAGCAAAAACGTTTAGTTACAAGTGCCCAACTTGTTGCTTCGATGCCTAAGTCAGGAATTTCAAAACGTCATAATTAACAAGAACAAAGCATATAAACCTACAAACATTTACTGAACTGACAAATTTCAGGCTTTTCACGACTATTTGATGGATAATTACTCTTCTTTCTTGCAAATTGGGCTCTTCCTGCATCCATTTATGTGCTTAAGTCACGAATTGGGGATTTAGCAAGTCTTATATACAAATTCCGTACAAATAGAAATTCTCGAGGTTAATCTCGTGCCAGCTAAGAAACCAGCAAAGAAAGAAGAGAAAGCAGCACCAGCTAAGAAAAAGTAAGTCCATATAACTAAGGCATTTTCGTCTCTCATTTTTTTTCTTTTACCCTACGAGAAAATTTCCTCTTCCATCTTTTGGCAACCATGGTTTGTTGTAAGACCACTTTTTAGAGAGATTGCCGTTTATATCTCTGGCGCGATTGAGGAGACAAAAAGTCTTTTATATTTTGGTTGTCACAATCTGCTAGCAGAGTTGTGATTTATTATGGCAGCTAAGACTACACCAGAGTATCTAACTCTTCTAAATCAAGCGGTGTCACGTGAGATCCAAGTAAGCGTTCAATACATCCTCCAACACGGGAAGATGGAGAAGCTTATCCGCAAAACTATACCTGAAAATATCCTCCTAGATAAGACCACTTACGATGCTGTAGGTAAGTTCCTTAGAGAAATCGCTATCCAAGAAATGAAGCACGCCGCAGCCATAATGGAACGTATCTATTACTTGGGTGGGCAAGCAACAACTAAAGCAGACAAACCCTACATTGGCAATAGTATAAGCGAATTCGCAAAAAATGACCAGAAGGCTGAGGAAGAAGCCCTGAGCATGTACCGTAAAATCATAGAGATTGCTGGAGAAATGGGCGATTGGGAAACCCGAGAATTATTCGAGAAAATTTACGGAGAAGAAGAGCAACACCTCTTTAAGTTCCAAGAATACGTGAACTTCCAAGACGAAACTGAGGAACCAAGCTCGCTTGCAGTACCTCTTTCAGAATGGCGCAAAATCTTTACACAAGATTATTTCGATTTGCTAAACAAGGCAGTTGCTGCAGAGATCTCAGCAATAGTTCAATACACTAACCAGCATGAAAAAGCCAGCTACTTAAAGTTGCGAGCGAAGAACACGGCACTAGAAGCGATTCAGGATAGCAACAAAGCCAAAGTAGTAAGCGACTTGCTCAAACCCATTTTCATGATGGAAATGGACCACTTGGAGAAGATAAGTGAACGCATTTATCTGCTGGAGGGCGAGGCAACTTATAACCCAGACCCATTGCCGCGGGTTGGCGAAAACGCTGATGATTTTCTAAAACTGGATCATGAGGCTGAAAACT
The DNA here is from genome assembly GCA_035506455.1 of Candidatus Nanoarchaeia archaeon. Classification (GTDB taxonomy): domain Archaea; phylum Thermoproteota; class Bathyarchaeia; order Bathyarchaeales; family Bathycorpusculaceae; genus JADGNF01. The sequence continues at coordinate 15,451 of DATJPJ010000252.1, read as the reverse complement.
ACGCGATCATACTTTACCGCAAAATTATTGATGAAGCCATGAAACGTGGTGACAATAAGACGCGGCGTATGTTTGAAGACATTGTCAGTCAAGAAGAAGATCACTACTGGACTTTCGACGATTTTCTGCGATGAGAGTTCGTTCATTTTTCTTTCTTCGTTTTCTTCTTTTCGTTTGATTTTTCATTTGAAAAAAGCGGTTCTAATCTTCTTCTGCGGGAGAGTGTCTAATTTAAAGGGAAGAAATGCGATTTCATGGACCTTTGATGTTGTTGCTGTTATTGTGTTAATACAGTCACAAATTGTTATAAGTTTTCCAAACTGATAGAGTAGTCAGTGTCCTGAAGCCATCAAACGTTGCATCGAGGTTTGGCGGGTCAGGCGCTGACGAGAAGCGGAAAAGTGTCCCCTCATCCCCAGTAATACATTTTTCTCCTCCGCGTGGAGTCGGCGACCGAGATCCGCTTTTAACCTTTTTGTGCGAACAAAAAGTCAAGGATGTTAATCTTTGTTTCTTAAGGTTTGTGCCAGCCTTGGTTTCTTATTGCTTGTTTTTGGCGAGAGTAACTCCTCTACGAGCTTGTATTGACGTTGATAGATATGGCAGTTTTTGCTATGGAAAACCAACTTGCCTGTTTGCAAGTTGAGGTTGCCACGATTATTAATCTCTGATACGAAGGCCTCGTTGAAAAGTTGCAGTCCAGCTATGTTGGCTGGCAAACCAGCGTAGGCGTCCCAACTGCGAAAGTAACAGGTCAAGTGCATTTTACCGTTGAGGATTTCGGTGTCTATTAAGCTCAAGCAAGGCGGCTCTGACTTTTTTCCTTGTTTGTCAAATTTCATTATGTCCTCAGGTAGCCTGATAACCATGGTGACTTGGCGGTCATTCTGCTCTTCTACGTAGCGCTTTATTGCCTCCTCAATTTGGTTAATTGGGAAACGAGTGTCGCCATATGGATTATTGAGTCTACTGCCATAAGTGTAGGTTTCGTCCTTCTTTTCTCCGCACCATAAATACTCTAATGCGTAACCTTGTACGTATTGGATGTCACAAGACGCTTTGTCACTCACTAATGGTCTATTCTCGGGGTGCTCGATTACGATTGAGAGGTTCAGCTTCTTGGTTTCTGTTTCCTCCGAGCCGAAACCTACCTTGAAAACATCGCCTTCGTTCCAAATGCGGCTAAGGGTCTTGAACCAGGCATCTGGCAAGTCAAACGCAGAAATCTTAACGTGATTCATTATGTTCCTCTCGGACCACGGAATAGCATCGTCTACTCTGAGTCTGCAAAGATATAAAACTGTTCCAGAAGTGTCCTGAAGGTTTGGTTTACAAAAAATAAAAGAAATTTTGGTTGATCTAGTAGGGCATTCCGCCCATACCGCCCATACCACCCATTCCTCCCATACCACCCATACCGCCTGGTGGCATTGGAGGCATTTTTCCGCCCGTGCCTTTGATGCTGATAAGGTCATCGATTTTCAAGATCATGTTAGCGGCTTCAGTAGCTGATTTAATTACTTGCAACTTAACGCGCAAAGGCTCTAGAACGAGCATATCGCACATGCTGACGATTTTGCCGGTATTAACATCGATGCCGAAGTATTTACCTTCTTGGGTTTCATGTTTTGATCTTAGGGCCACCATGATATCTATGGGGTCTAATCCTGCGTTCTCTGCCAGGGTCAGCGGAATGGCTTCGACCGCTTCTGCGAATGCTTCAACGGCTAGTTGTTCGCGGCCTCCTACTTTGACGGCGAATTTGCGCAGTTCCTTTGCGAGCTCTGCTTCGGGTGCGCCTCCTCCAGCCACGATTTTACCGTCTTCCACTACGTTTCGGATTACGCATAATGCGTCGTGCAGACTGCGTTCGGCTTCGTCTATGACGTGGTCGCTACCGCCTCGAATGACAATGGTAACTGCCTTTGGGTTCTTGCAGTCGCGGATGTAAAGTAGTTTGTCGTCGCCGATCTTGACTTCTTCAACTTTCTTGGCTGCACCAAGTGCGTCGGCCGAGAGGTCTTTGATACTTGAGACTATTTTGCCGCCTGTGGCGCGTGCGAGTTTTTCTATGTCGCTGCTGCTCACGCTCTTAACTGCCAGAATTCCGGCTTTGCCCAGAAAGTGTAGTGCCATGTCATCTATTCCTTTTTCGCAAAAGACCACGTTTGCCCCCGATTTCTTGACTGAATCAACCATGCCTTTTAGCATTCGCTCTTCTTCATCAAGGAAAGATTTCATTTGGTCAGGACTTTCAATGTTAATCTTTGCATCGAACTCGGTTTTCTCAATCTCCAACTTAGCGTTAAGCAGAGCGATTTTGGCGTTGTCGATGAATTTTGGCATTTGTGAGCTGGCGATTTCTTTGTCGATAACCATTCCCTTAACAAGTTCAGTTTCTTCGAGACTTTTGCCGTGTTTCTTGACTATTTTGATTAGATCTATGTCAGCTTTAGTTTTGCCATTGGTTTCTTCGGACACTTGTTTAACTGCGTCAACAGCCAATTGGGAAAATAGATCCTTGGCATTGGAGATGCCTTTACTTGCTAATGATGTAAACGCTACATCTCGTAGAGTTTTTTCATCTGTTAACTTTACAGGGATCGCTAGTTTGTCCAAGATTTCCAAGGCTTTTTCACTTGCTTTCCTAAAACCGTCGATAATGACTGTTGGATGAACGTTTTTATCAACTAAACTTTCAGCTTTGGAGAGCAGTTCTCCGGCTAAAACAACAGCTGTGGTTGTTCCGTCGCCAACTTCATTGTCCTGCGCCTTGGCAACTTCAACCAGCATTTTTGCTGCGGGGTGCTGCACATCAAGCTCTTTCATGATGGTTGCGCCGTCGTTAGTTATGGCCACGTCTCCCATGCTGGTAACGAGCATTTTGTCCATGCCGCAGGGGCCAAGAGTGCTTTTGACGGTTTCAGCTACGATTTTCGCAGCAGTTATGTTGTTCTTTAGTGCTTCGCGCCCGGTTGATCTTCCGGTGCCTTCTTTTAAGACTAGAACTGGAACTGATCCACTTTGAGACATATCATATTCACCAGTTTTTCAGTACTCATAATTGTTAGATGCTAAACGGAACAATAAAACTTTGACATATAAATTTTTCCACGACTTTCGAACGCTTACTGATGATTCGCTTTGCTTATAAAAAGACTCCATTAGAGAAATTGGTTTCTAAGGAGCTTTAACTATATTGTAGCCAGACGCCTTGCGCAGTCGGTTCATGACCGCCAAGCCTATCCCTTCGTTGGCGACACCTTCGGCGACGATGACATCCACTTTCTCCTCGTCAAACTCACGTAGAAGCCTAAACAAGTTCGCTGCAATCGCGTCCAAGTTGCGTCGGCTGCCCATCGATTTAACGACGTCTGCTTCGTACGCCCAAGATGTTTCGTCAGTTGCTAATACTCCGATGCGTTTGTCCTGCATCCAACATGCTGCAATTAGCTCCTTTACTTTGCCCATGATAGCTGGAACAATGCCTTCCACAAGAATGACTTGCGCCTTCGGAGCGTAGTGCCTGTGCTTCATTCCGGGTGAACGCGATTTCTCAACAGGCAATTCCGTCAAGGACATTACAAAGGGATGAAGCCCAATTTCGCCAATCGTCTTCCTAAGAGCCTCAAGAGAAGCTCCTCCTGGGCGTAGCAACATTGGTGGATCAACACTAACATCTAAAACCGTGGACTCTACGCCAATTCGTGTTTGTCCTCCGTCTAAGATTGCGTCTATTCTTCCGCTCAAGTCATCCAGTACATGCTTAGCGTTTGTGGGGCTGGGTTTACCTGCAAGATTGGCGCTGGGCGCTGCGATTGGACATGCACTTTCCTTGATTAGTGCTAAGGCAACTTTGTTCATGGGCATGCGCACGGCAATGGTTTCTAATCCCGCTGTGGTTACGTCGGGGGTAGCGTTGGAACGCTCAAAAACCATTGTGAGGGGTCCAGGCCAGAACTGCTTCATCAGTAGTTCCGCCTTGGGTGGCACATTCGCCGTAAGCATATAGACTTGAGACATGTTTTCAACGTGAACTATGGGTGGATTATCTAATGGACGATTCTTCGCAGCAAAAAGTGCCAGAACCGCATTAGCGTTAAGAGCATCGGCACCTAACCCGTAAACGGTCTCTGTCGGAAAAGCAACCAAGCCGCCAGATTTTATAAAGGCTGCAGCTGCAATAATATAGTCTGATTCGGGAGATTCTGGGTTAACCTTAAAGACGACAGTTTGCTTCACGCGTAAGCCCGAATTCGATAAGTGCGAGCGACTCTTAAAACTTAGCGGCGCCTAATTGGTTTAAAGCTACAAGGAAAAACAGGCTAAAATGCTACCCTATTCATTTTTCAGTTCAATCGAAGAATCATCGATTACTCTGCCGACCCATTTGCGATTACCAGTATGCATCTCCTACTTCTACTCTGCATTGGAATTGATAGCTAGGTTTTTTCGTGTTCCATCTTGAGGGTCTTTTCGCTTTCTGCATTCAAAACTTTTTCGATTAACCGCATGAAATATACCTGCGCCTCCATCTCGGTAAGCGTTTCAAGATATACAGAAACCAAAGCAATTTTGTGTTTTTTTGCTGCAACGTGTTCTGCGAAAAGCCTAGCAGAAATCATATTCCGTTCCCCAACTAACACAGAAGAAGAAACTGGCCCTAGAATATCTTTGGCTTTGGGTACAGCAATAGCAAGAGTCCCCATTTTGTCTTCTCTCTCGCTTAACAGTACAAGGCAACTATTCTTAGCCTCCACATAGACTGCTAGAAAGTGAGTGTCTTTTTCAATGAGTTCCTCTTTAACTACGTTAGCGCGCTCCATTTTTCTATGCCCACACTTGTTTTGTTATAGTTGATTCATGTAATTGCTTAAAAAGTCTAGTTGACACTTATGCTGAAAGCTTTTGAAAGAAAAATCGTTTCTTATTATGAATTGTTGGAATGTAACATGATCTTGTCCAGATGCTATTTATAGCATTATAGAGTGAGTATCTAAATCATTTTCACGAGGCGAGAAAACGCAGTGGCTGAGAAAAATCGGGGGACAACGATTTTGCAAATACTGAAGCAATCGATAGCCTTACCTAGTTGGACCAAGAAGAAGCGGGATCCGTTTAAAACCCTCATAACCACGATTATTTCTCAGAACACTGCAGACCGCAATACTGAAAGAGCTTTCGAAGCTTTGTCGAAGCGCTTCGAAATCAGTCCTGAAGCTCTTGCCAAAGCCAAATTAAGCGAAATTGAGGCGGCAATCAAAATTGGAGGGCTTTACAAGAGCAAAGCTAAGAGCATAAAAATGGCCGCAATTACGATCCAAAAAAATTACCGAGGTTCACTTGATCCTATATTGTCTCTTCCACTCGAGGAAGCAAGAAAATCACTAATACAGTTTCCAGGAGTAGGCCCAAAAACAGCTGACGTAGTTCTCCTTTTCTCAGCTAAGAAACCAACAATTCCCGTGGACACTCATGTGAATCGGGTATCGAAGCGGTTAGGCTTTGCGCCCGATAAAAGCGATTACGAAACTATGCGTCTGAGCCTGCAATCACTTTTTGACCCAGCAGATTATTTAGCGGTTCACTTGCTCTTTATTGCTCATGGACGAAAAACCTGCAAGGCTCAAAATCCGCTTTGCAGGGTATGTTCATTGAACGTGTATTGCCCATCGAACGGACTATGGGATAAATCATGACTACGATCGCATTGCCTAGTGAAGTTGCATCATTTTTTCCTTATGAAAGTGTTCGACCCTATCAAGATGAATTCATAAGTGTTGTTTACAATGCAGTTAAAGAGCGGCGCAGCGTTCTAGTTGAAGGGAGCAACGGGTTAGGAAAAACCATTTCGGCGCTGTCTGCTGTTCTTCCGACTGCCATCGAAAAGAAAATGAAGATTTTGTATGTTGCAAGAACGCATAGGCAGCACGAACGTGTTATTGAAGAACTCAAAGCAATCAGCAAAAAGTATAGTGGTGTCGCTGGGGTTTCTCTTCGTGGGCGCAACGAAATGTGCCTCTATAAATTTGATCAAAGGCAGCATTATGACGCGAAATCTCTAATGGAAGTCTGCGATATGCTCAAAGCCAAGGGAACTTGCCCATACTACAAAAGCGCAGACCAACAAAGTTACGATTACCTTTCGCTGCAACAGCAGATCGGCACTCGAAGTTATAAAGCATCTGAAATCATGCGCATATGTCGCAGAAAGAACATTTGTCCATACGAACTTGTTAAATCTGCCTTATCAGACGTGAACGTCATTGCATTGAGTTATCTCTACGTCTTTGATCCAGACATACGCACGGCTTTTCTTAAGAACTTAGAAACGCAGTTGGCGAAGATAATACTCATTGTAGACGAAGCTCACAACTTGCCTGAAACAGCAGTAGACATCTCGAGCAGCAACCTTTCCCTTTTTGTCATTAGACAAGCTGAGCAAGAAGCCAAACGGTTCGGATATGAAGACGTTGAAGCTTTCGCGAAACTGCTTTACCAGGAAACTGAGAAGAAGGCGGCAACAGTCAACAAAGAAGAAATTATTGACCCCGCATTTCTACAGTCAGTTCAGGATAAAGCAGGCATCCTAGCGCCTCGCAGCTTCTATTTGCATCTGGGAGAAATTGGCAATCAAGTTAAAAAAACACTGTTGTCAGAGGGCAAACACCCGCGCAGCTACATAAACAGCATGAGCGAGTTTTTGTTGAAATGGACTGAAACAGTGGGAGATGAGGCTTACATTAACGTCATAAGCAGGTACTTCACACGGGAAAAAGCACAGACTGCAAAACTCGAAATCGTCGCATTGGACCCAGCTAAGACGACGCAACCAGTCTTTGATGCCACCTATGCAAATGTTGTCATGTCTGGAACACTGCAACCTCTGGATGCTTATGCAAGAATAACAAGGCTTCCGGAAAACACGGTACAGCACATTGCACCTTCGCCCTTCCCAAGGGAGCATATTTGTTCTCTGGTTTGCTTGGGCGTCACCACAGCACTAGAAAGTCGTACCAGCGCCATGTACCAGACCTATATTAAACGAATCCAAGAGGTTGTGCGCAACACGCCTGTGAACACTGGCATATTCACGGCTTCTTTTGACGTTTCCCGAAGCCTCATAGCAGAAGGATTAGAGGACGCCTTGGAGAGACCTCTCTTTCAAGAGCAAAGCGGCATGACCAGCAAAACAAACGAGAAACTCGTCGCAGAATTCAAAGAACATGCATTAACAGGAGGCGCAGTCTTTTTGGGTGTACAAGGAGGACGCACCTCGGAAGGCGTGGACTTCCCAGGAAACCAAATGAATAGCGTAATCATCATTGGCCTGCCCTACGCAACTCCAACTCCTCGCGTTAAGGCGCAAATCGATTACTACGAAAAAAAGTTCCCGACTCTAGGACGTGAATACGGTTACGTCTTACCTGCCATGAAAAAAGCTTCACAATGCGCTGGTCGCCCAGTTAGAACTCTGGAAGATCGAGGGGCCATAGTTTTCATGGATTATCGTTTTGCCGGTGGCTACTGCAAACGCTTCCTCCCAAACTGGGTGCTTAGAGACCTGAAAATTCTTCCCGCAATAGACGGCATTCTATCGAAAGAAATCCGAGAGTTCTTTACCCGCTAATCTATTGTGAATTCGTGCAGGTTTTCATCCAACTGTGTCTTGCCCAGGACTATTATGGCGGGTTTCTCTTCAACTCGAGTATAGACCTTTAAGGCTTTGTGGACGTGATCGAATCCCCGTATGACTCCTATGCCTAGAAATCGTCTTTGCGAGTCGAGCAAACCGACGAGCAAGTCTTTAGCTTCTTGCCCCTGAAAAAACGCGACCCCTCGTTCTCTATCAACAATAACATGACCTAGTGGAAAAACTTTCGTGCGTGCATTTTCTAAGTACCTACCGAATCCTTGATCCCGAAAAGATCTACGTTCCTCTTGGTTGCGCTCTCTAATTGCGGGTGGCGCATGCACCAATTCAACTTTGAAGGCGTCATTGGGCTCTGCAAATGCAGGAAAAAGTTGATGAGAATTACCGCGATGTTGAATATGGAAAACCACGTCGGGCTTTAATGCGTTTGTTAAGTGTTTTTTGAACGCAATTGCGTCTTCTCCAAGAATCCAACCATCGGTGTTAACAATAACAAAGTCGGTATTTTCTCGAGCGTTTGCTGCCAGTTTCGATGCGGCTTCGACGGTTTTATCGGGGGCGTCACATGGAGAGGTAACGCCAACAAAAAACACGTTTTCGGGCGCTAGGTTGAACAGGTCAGCAATGGGTTTGGCGATAGTTGTGTAGGCTACGGTGCAGGGTGGACCGATGTCCGATTGTCCCAGGTCCTCATCCAATACTGCGACCCGGCAATGTTCAGCGACGAGGCGATTAGCTAGGTACGTGCAGAAACTCGATTTTCCTAAATCAACGCCGCCAACGACCATAACCAGGGCCGGTTTAGTTTTGATTTCCTGAAGTACAGTGATGGCGGTTTGCCAGGTATGGGGAATCGTGGTGCCTTCTACTTCAGATATGGTGGCGCCCTTGCCTAAGGATATCTCAAACATGGCGTTTTCTAGGATGGTGAATGGGAGGCGTTTTCCTTCGCGGATGACAATTTTGTGGGCGTCAACTATTTGGAACCCGAAGGTTTCGGCTCTTCCTGAGATGAGTTTCACGGAGGCGGGTCCGTCTATGAGCAATGTCATATCTTTTTTAATCGTCTTGTTCGTCGGTTCTCCTCCGTTGGTAAATGTATCCTGTTCTGCGAGCAATTTGGATTGCAGAAGCCATATGACGGAAGCCTCGACGATGTTTGTCTTCGCGGGTAAAGCGGTTTGTTCCTGCTTCGCCCACGATTTCCAATTTGATTTCCGGTTGGAGCTCTGCGTCGAGAGTTTCGAGTAGATCTTTATGCACAGGTACTCCATTCCCAATTTTTACTGTCGTTTCTGTTCTTGAAGGGTCTATTGTGCGTAAGGTATTTCGTATTTTGTTGGCGGTTGCTCTTACGCTGTCACAGTTCTCTGTGTCGACAACGAACTCGTCGGCTACGACTGCGATTCCGAAGACTTCTCCGGGATCTACGCCGATTACAAAGGTTTCGTATGTCTCTTTGCCCTGCAGTATCCTCAGGACTTCGATGCCAAGGATTTCAGGGTCAGTTTCTGGACTGAAAACAACAATTTTTGAGTGGTTAATGAGGTGTGTTTCTTGTTGTGTTGTAATGACAACGCGGATTTCGGCGCGGACAGAGTCGCCGGGCATGAGACTCAAGAATGGGATATGGTGCTGCTTAAGCTCGTTAACAATAAGAAAGTAGGCTTTGCCTTGAACAGTGGCGACTGCGACCCGTGGTCTCATATGGTACTTGAATGGAAACGCTCATGCTTAAAGGTTCATGAGTTGTTTTGTTTTCAGAAGTTCTGCTCGAGGTCCTATAGGGGTTGAAGGTCAATTGTGTGTCTTTACAGGAAACGAATGTGTCAAAGAATTGTTTTCCTAAGAGAGGGTTCTGTAACCCTTAGTTAGAAAATTATTACGGAAGTTTCGACAACGAGGACTGAACATGTGTGAAGCCTTGGCTTAACGTCTTATGGTTGTTTCATTTTTCTTGCAAAAATTGGTCGCAAAACTATGGCCATCAATAAAGGCAACACGAGTCATTTTAGAAGTTCTGGGACATTTGATGACTCTATACAACCAAACGCCAGGGAAGCTCCGTGCCGTAAATGCGCGCGTCTTAGAGATCGGTAGCCATGCATTCGATTGTAATGCTAATGTGAATAATTGTCAGGTTCTGCCTGAAGACTTCGCTGTTTGAATACGAAAAGCCAGAACGGTCAAATACTCGTCGATAACGGCGAGAACGCTAAAGATGTTAAAGGCGTCGTATGGTTCCTTCTCGCCGAAGCAAAATTCGAAATATTAAAGGCTTAGGCCTCGTACCCTACCTGACCGGTGACATTGTTCTGGAAAGGTTAATTAGTATTAGTAGATTTTATTGTTGCGGCGCTTTAGCCCATCTGAGATAGATAGCTGCCCAGGTAGTATAGTCCGGTCTCAGCATGAAGTTCTTCATGCTGCCGGAACAGTATATGCGGCTGTCGCCCGCAGGACCCGGGTCCGAATCCCGGCCTGGGCGCCACTAAACCCTTTTCAACATATTTAGCAAGTTGAGCGTAAATTGAGTATTTTTTAGTTTCGATTTAGTGAGCGTTAAAAAGAAGTTTCTGTTCAAACTGACAAAAAGAACCTTGAGTTTTTCAACAATCGTCTTATATGGATCTATAAGGCATTTTGGAAAATTAAATTAAGTTTAGATAATCGTTAAGATCAAAATAGCCAATAATCCAGCGAGTATTGTGTAAAGAGTATTTTTTGTTGTCCAAGCAACAACGATGGCAACGATGCCTGCCAGCAAATACGTGTTTCCGAACGTAACGTCTAAACTATTTGATCGAATCACCAGAGAAGGCACTATTATCGCAGAGAGAACTGCTGTTGGAACATAGTGCAATGCTCGCTTCAAAGTCCTTGGAACCTGAAATCTTCCAAATAAGTAAATGAAAGAGAACCTCATCCCAAACGTGAGCAAACCACCCAGAAATATCGCCAACCAAATATTCACTCGTGGCCCTCCAAAATTGTTCCCACAATGATCCCTACGAACGCCGCCAGTATGAGCCCTAACTCGTAGGGGAGACCATACGCTAACAATGCGACTGTTCCTGCAGATAACGCTGACATGATACCGGGGCGATTTTTCAAAACTGGTACGACCAGAGCTATAAAGGTTAAAGGGAGTGCAAAGTCAAGTGGCCACGATTGAGGGATTGCTGCTCCAACCAAAATCCCGAGCGCGGTGCTTATCTGCCAAGTAATCCATAGTGAAGCTCCTGCGCCTAATAGAAACATGTGACTCTTAGGGGTCAATTCTTGTTTTTCATAATGGATAATGCTTGGAGCATAAGCTTCATCGGTCAGGAGATAAGATAGCAACACTTTCCATTTCATTGATACTTTTTGAAGATAAGGCGCAATCGACGCACTATAAAGCATATGCCTTAGATTTATGACTCCAATTGTCAATACAATAACAAAAACAGGAGCGGCTTCAAGGACAAGCTGGGACGTCACAATTTGTGCAGAGCCCGCAAAGACTATGGACGACATAGCTTGTACGGCTGCAGGTGATAATCCGACCCTCAGAGCTAGTGCCCCATATATCAATCCAAATGGAAAGGCGCTTATCAACAATGGAAGTTCGGCTCGGGCCCCAGCCTGAAAGAATGCATAGGGAGTATCTTTTGCTTTTTTAGACTGAGCACCCAATGCCTTATCCTCAAAGCCATCTAACGTGTTCACCTTAATATTTTATTTTTGAAAAGACTGATTGCAAAAAGCAAATTTAAGACACCGTGTCTGCAAGTAGTTCACTCTATACGAGATTTCCGATTTCCAAGACGAGACCGACTGCAAACTTACGTTTTAGTGTGACGTGGTTTTTGTTTGGCTTTTGATGGGTTAGAGAAGCTACATGGAGTCATTGCAACACATTTCCCACAGACGTCAGTCACGCCGAGATCGGCGTACATTGTTGCGTTTCTAAGGCACTTTCTGTAGCAAGCCTGTTTGTCGAATTCATCGATTTTCAGGACTTTAAGCGCGCATTTCTTTATGCAAACGCCGCATGATCCGTCGAGTTTGTATAAGCAGAATTCCTCAGGATTAATTGGCGTCGGTGTGATTTTTGCGTTAGTGATTATGCTGCCAAGTCTGCCACAACAGCCTTTCTCGGTTATTAACATGTGGTGCAAACCAAATTTGCCCAAGCCCGCGATGTAAGCGACATGCTTTTGGGACCAAATGCTTACGAGTTTTGCCTCGTCGAAGTTATGTGTTGGCAAAGTGGTGGCTGCAAGGAAGCTATGTTTTTTGAGCATGTCGGTCAAGGCAGAGTTCAGGTCGATTATGAGCTTGTTTGTTTCGGTGTAGGATTGTGCCCATTGTTTGGAGGCAAACTTGCCCTTGCTGTTGCTTGTTACTGTTTCTCTTGTGAATGGGATAAAGTAGGCGATGACTGTTTCAGCTTCACTAAGCAGGTCGGATGGGAGATAATGGTCAGGGTCCACAATTGTTTTCAACTTTTGGAACAGAGGGTCGTTCGAATTTGCGAAGGAAATTGTAGGCTCGTTCCAGTCTGTGGAAGTATGTGAACAGGATTTGTATGATGCGATGTATGTTTTTACGAATTCTTGGATTTGTAACTTAATGCTTTCCGTTTCTCTTCAAGACCTCATATTATCTTGTTATTGATTCTATTTGCCGCAATTTGTCTTCTATGGAGCAAGTGGCTTATGAGCGTGCTGGCGCTATTCCTGCATTGTTTTGAGTCGTTTGCGTGCAGAAAGCATATGAGAACAATGATTCAGTCTTTTTGGATGATGAGTATAAGTCAACAATCGGTGAGCAAAGCAAACGACAGCGATTGGATACTTGACGTTATAAAAAAAGTGAATCGAGCTGCTGTGGAGAACAATCAGATTTCTACACGCACTCGCGAAAATAGTCTTTGCGTTCTTTGCAAGGGAGCAAGAAATCTTTGTGGCAAGACGCGATGCCCAATTATGGTTAAAGTAAGCTACTACCTTAAGAGTGTCCCGTTAATGAGCAGTGAAGACATAGACGGCGTTTCTCCGCCTGGTGTATTCATTGGAAGAATTGGATACCCGAACATCTATGTTGGTCCCCTGGTGCCGCCGGTTCATGAAGATACAAGCATATTTGATCTGCCTGAAAATTGGTTCGGTAAATCTATTGACGAAATAGTGGGTTTTCGCAGTCTCCTGATTCGAGGCAAACATCGGGTCAATGCGTTGGAATTTTCCAAGGCTGGTAAGATAATGGAGCAAACTCGAGACTTGGCCTTGGCAGAGGATAGTGTTGAAACAGAGCTGAATTTGACCAAGAAGCCTCGAGGCAACATATTTATTGACAATGATGTACAGCCGTTTGGGCCTTCTGCGCCGATTAAGGATTTGAGGGTTGGGAATACAAAGTTTGATCGTCGTGTAGAAAAAGCCCACTATGACACTGACCTCAAGGCTACAGAAGCAGTTCGGGAACTTTATCGACGAGGGGTGCTTGTCAGTAAAATTCAGAAAGCATTTAGCGTCGGTGCTTTTGGCATTGAAAATAAGAGACGATTAGTGCCGACTCGATGGAGCATAACGGCTGTAGATGACATCATAAGCAAGAGTCTTATGGAGCAAGTCAAGACCTTCCCAGAAATTAACGAGTACCGAGTTTACGAGTCCACTTACTTGGACAACGTGTTTGAGATTCTAATGCTTCCAGCCTCCTGGAGTTACGAATCCATGGAGGCATGGTACCCAGGAACAACTTGGAACCTCAATGGCGACAGCATCATCATCTACTCTGATAGTGAAGGCTACGAAGGAAGAACCACATACGCAGCCATTGGCGGATGTTACTACAGTGCAAGACTGGCAACATGTGAATTACTAGTCAAGGAAAGGCGCCAAGCGACCGTTATTGTCTTGCGTGAAGCTCGCCCAGGATACATAATGCCTATAGGCGTGTGGCAAGTTCGGGAAAACGTTCGGAATGCAATGCGTCAAAAACCCAACGAGTTCAAGACACTCAACGACACTTTAAAGTTTGTCAGCAGTCGGTTTGAGATTCCGATGCAGCAGTGGATCGGACAGGGCAAGTTGTTGCGGCAGGCACTGTTTCAAAAACGGATAAGCGACTTTTTTCAGTCAACTAAAATGATTAGCAATTTATCTTGAAGCCAACTTTAAGCGCCTCCTCAAGCAGAAGTCGCAGAGCGGAATTTTGCGTCTCTTCTTCCGACTTAATTTTAATATGCCTTACCTGCTCGCCTGAACCGACCAGCAGCTTGGAAGGATCGGGGATCAGGGCACCATTTCCCAAAAGAAGGTTAACGTGCTTCATATGAGGAGTAATGGCGAAGAGCCAATCTCTTGCAGCTTTTCCTTGACTGTAGGCGATTATTCCAGCTCGCGGATCAATTCGTTCCGTTGCTTCAGGAAAAACGTTTAGCACGGCGGTCCGTAGGCATAATGTGATTTCTCTCGCCTCTCGACTGTACAACGCCAGGAATGCATCCAATTGGTTACCCATTCATCTCTTTGAGAGAATACAGTAATTCAATATTAAAACCCAGGTGAAGCAGAAACTCCATGTCAGGTTCTGTCCGGATTCAAGGCATTTGCCAACTGCGTAGCGAATATGCTCCGCCTCTTAACTGCGTTTGCAGCACCTTCACCTCTCTCCGCTTTACAACTATTATCAGCCACAAAGAAATCCGACTCCACAGTTTGCTTGGAACTGATTGAAAGGTTGTTGAGCATACTGACGAGTTTGGCTTTTTCAGTTGCCGTGTCCGCGTCACCAACCGCCTCGCCTAGATGGATGTCATTTAGGGTGTAGTAAGCCATTGTCGCCGTTTTGAGGTCGCCATAGTTAGGGTGGAATTGTTCGAAAGATTGATTCTCGGAATGCAGACCAAAAACTTGTTCGTAGAGCAATTGCAGAACCACGCGAGTCTCCTTAGCAACCAATTCGGGATTACGCTGCTTTACAGCGGCTGACAAATTTGCCAAATTCAAGTTTGAAGACTGTAGCTCTGCCTCGGAGGTTGTGGAGGATTCTTCGCAGCGAATTAAACACCCTTCTATGTTTTTCCAGTCGATCTCGCCATGCAAATGCAAAAGAATATCGAAAAGCGAATCCACAATTTTTGTCACATTAGCTAATATGTTCTTTAGCTGTTTTTGCTCGGGCAAGGCGGCCACTTTCTCAAGAGTCTGAATCTGCTTATCCCAGGCAGCTTTTGTTGCTATGTAAACTTGGGAAGCAAGTTTTTGTGGGAATGAAAAGAGTTCAGTTTGCCCATATGATTGAACGCTTACTTGATTGCCCTTTAGGTCTAGTTTTTCCACTTGGATCAATTCGATTTGTTTGTCTGTTTCAGTTTTTTTGCTGAAGCTTGTTTTTAACGGTATGAAGTTGAGGGTTTCTTCAGACAGCTGCAACGTTCCTTTGCCATAGCCTTTCAGTGTGGTTTCGACTGGTGTTACGGGAAAAATTGGGTGTGTAGTTTTTTTGGACCTCTTGAACAAATAAAGTGCAAAGCAGGCTATCACCCCTATGGGTATGACAATTTCAGCGACGAGGAATAAGGAATTTTTGTGCAAAGAAGCGGGGCTAATTGTTGGAGAAGCCGTGGATGCTGGGACAGTTGATGAAGTTGCTGGAGTTAGGCTGGGGGAGGAGGTTATGTTTGAAGATATTGGAATTGATGTGCTATTGGATGCAGCCGACGGGGAGGCAGATGTGAAAGCAGGAATTGTGCTGTTCCAGAGGTATACTTGGTTGTATGTTCCTGTTACGTTGATTTGGGGA
>DATJPJ010000251.1:0-4185 GCA_035506455.1 Candidatus Nanoarchaeia archaeon | reverse complement strand
CCAGAAGCCGGATATGTTCGATCTTAACAGTATTTTGGTTTTGGAGCCGAAGGGTTTTTGCTCAATGAAATTGAGGGCGAGAGCACTTTTGCATCTATACTAACTCTTTTTTCTGGTGCCATGATCTTGTGTATGAGATTCAGCGAGCCCTCGGTAAAGCCTAGGACTGTTTGTCCGTCGTTTGTGAGTGAGTAGATTTTTCTGGGGCGTTCAGCGTCCATGTTCCAGTTGCTTTTAACGTAGCCCTTCTTTTCGAGGCAGCCCAAAAGCGGGTAGACTGTGCTTGGGCCAAAGTAGACGCCAAAGTTCTTGCGAATCTTGGTGATGACTTGGTAGCCATGCATAGGTTCTTGATTGAGGAACTGTAGAATGATCATGTCTAAGAGACCTTTGGTAAGTTTAGTTTGGATTTCTTTTTGGTAGTTGGCCATTGGCTTTTTCCTCAATTTCAGAGTTCGGATAGTTGTGCGATTGGTCTCTCATTTTAGGCATATCGCATGACTCTATATTACATAAACAATCATATAAGTTCTAATACATAATCAAGGCATACGAAAACATATTTTCACCGGACATATTTGATCGCAAACGTGTTTTTGTACATTAAATGTGACTCTGAAACACCACTGTAAGCGATTATCGGGGGTTGCGAGAACTTGTTGAACAGGTGTACTCGAAAACTATTCCAAGTCCATGGATTTTCATCGAAAAACTCGTGGTGAACTACAAGAAGTCAATAAGTGACTCGACGTAGTCAAGGAAAAACAACTCGCCACTAGTTACAATATATTTGAAGCTAGGAAACTGTTTGTGAAGTTCGCGAATAATTCTTGCTTCAATGAGTTTTGCGGCAGCCCGGCCAAAGATCTGTTCTATGGCAGTTTGGAAGGCTGCTGGATCGTGACTAACATCACTTCTTGAGATGCCGAATTCACGCTCTATGCAGTTGAAGAACGCTTTTTGGGCGGGCTCACCCAGCATTGCAAAAGAGGCAGCTATTGCTTGTTGGAAAGCGTTGTCGAACTCTGGGTTATGGGGTAAGGGCTCCTGTAGGTCGAGGGGGATTTGAATTGATATTTGTTGGTTAATTTGTTGATTCATGTTTTTGCGCCTTGTGTATTTGTGTTCTGCTGTTTGTTTGTTAGGCTTGGATACACATCACGTATCGTGTGTATTAATATATTAGTTATTTTGCGTTTTGACATATTACAAGAACCGACATATGTCTACTGTAGGACCTGCAATCCAAGGTTTACGTTTTGGTTAATGGAAAAAGATCAATCCATTCTTGGACAACAAAGAGTCTTTGTTAACAAAGTGGATATTACTTTTCCATGTGGAAGTGATGCAGAAAACGGTGAAATATGGGTGTTGCAAAAATTGCAACAGCGATAAGCAGAACCATTCCGCAGTACAGTGCGTATATACCGGCGAAAATTTTCCCTGCATCTGTGTGTAATGTGTTAACGGGTCCCATCCCGCCCATGAGCATAGCAGCATTGAGGAACGCGTCCACCCAAGGCATTCCTTCGAAAACCCTGTAACCGACCATACCGGCAAGCAACGATAAAATGATCAGACCGATGGAGATTGATGCATACTTTAAGAGGCGACGAAGGAACTGACGTCTGGGCAATAGTTTTTCGTGATAGTGCTCGAAGTGGCCAAACATATTCAGCCCTTAGAACAACCTTTGACTATAGTTCATATAACTTTTGTCGTACGCAATCGATTGCGATGTAAGCGAACTTGCAGCAAACCATCCTGAAAGCTAAGAGGCGAATTAGTTTGGGTCAAGTTCGATTTGAACGCATTTGAGGAAACTATAAGCAGTCACCCGTCATATTCTCAGCAACAACCCCGCCCCCAAAGGTGGGCAGAGAGCCTAACAAAGTAACAGGAGATAAGAAAATGAAGCCTTCAATAAAAAAACCGACTCAAAAAGAGCAAAAAGAAGCAAAAGAATGGCCAATATGGGAAAAAGAAGAATCTGAGTTCCCTTGGGAGTACGACGAAAAAGAAACCTGTCTAATTCCAAAATGAAAAGCCGTTATCAAATGTGACGATGGAACCGTGGAGTTTGCGGCTGGCGACCTTGTGATCTTTCCCGTCGGACTCAAATGCACGTGGGAGATAAAAGAGAAAATCAGGAAACACTACAAATTTGGGTAATCTCGACTCATAAAAAAGGATTATGAAAACATGACTGTAGTCGGGCTGGATTTAGCAGGGGCGCAAACTCGCCCCACAGGTTTTTGCAAACTCGTTGGAATGCATGCAGAGACAAGACTCTTGTATACGGACAAAGAAATTCTGAGAGCCGTTCAAGAAGCCCAGGTCAGAGTAATTGCTGTTGATGCGCCGCTCAGTTTGCCGCCTGGAAGAAAATCTATCGATGAACGGACGAGCGAACATCTGAGGGAAGCGGATAGAGAACTTTTGCGTAGAGGCATAAAATTCTTTCCAATCACTTTGGGCCCCATGAGAAAGTTGACAGAGCGGGGTATGCAGCTCAAATCTCTTCTCGAGCCGCAAGGATACAGAGTTATAGAAGCGTATCCAGGAGGAGCTCAGGATGTCTTGGGTATCCCGCGAAAACAACGCGGACTGGATAAGTTGGAGGCTGGGCTCGAAGCTCTGGGCTTGACAGGGCTAAAAGAGGGTTTGAGTGATCATGAGCTTGATGCAGCGACAATAGCGTTGGTCGCGAAAATGTACGTTGAAGGCAAATCTGTTACCTATGGCGATCCTGAGCAAGGCATAGTTATGCCTCCTGGTGATAAGTTGAAGCCAAAATCTGACGTTTGCACATCAAAACATCAAAACGATGAATGAAAAGCTAGCTGCTTATGTGTTATCGTAGTTTAAGTGTTGACTTTTTTAAGCAAATTATATTTAGGTACACCCACCCTGATAAAGTGATGAAAACGCCATCTGCCGACTCACATGTAAGAGAAAAGCGCAGCATCGTTGTCGTAGGTGCAGGGGCGATTGGATTGAGTATGGCAGGATGGATTTTCCAACTCAATGAGAACCTACGTCTTCTTGCACGCGGAGAAAGCGTTTCAACGATCCGAAAGCACGGAGTACAGCTTTGCCAAAAAGGCATAAAACCGTTTACCGTACCAGTCAAAGTCATAGAAACTCTAAATGAGGCTTCGTCACCGGACTTGCTGGTTCTAACTGTTAAGAACTACGACTTAGAAAAAACCGCCAAGGCTCTTCGTGACCAGTTGGGAAATCGGCAACCCATAGTCGTCTCTCTTGCCAATGGCGTTGAGAATCAAGAGATCCTTCCAAAGTATTTTCGGCGCATAGTTTACGGGGTAGTGTGCTACAATGCTTGGCGCGAAGGAGTCGGAAAAGTCGGGTACATTAAGCGAGGCTATATTGTTATCGGTACACCCGACAACAAATTGCAAAAAGAGATCGGTTGCGTTAAAGATGCCTTCAACCCTGCTATTGAATGCGTAGCAACCGACCGACTCAAAGATGCTGCCTACTGCAAACTTGGACTTAATCTTATGAATTCCGTGATGTCGCTTGTTGGTTTTCGAAAACGCGAGCTCGAGTCTGACAAAATTCTTGTTCACATGACCACTCGGCTGCTTTGGGAAGGCGTTGAAGTTCTGCAAGCGGTAGGAATTAAACAACATCATATCGGCAGCATGCCTTCCTGGGATCAAATTCGAACAGCTGTAAACATTCCTGAGTCGCCCGCGAACCCGCTCTACGACTTTATCATTAACCGAGTTGGACCGACCAGCATGACTCAGGACGTGTTTAGCGGAAAAACTGCGACTGAGTTGGAGTCATTAAACGGGTACTTGCTTGAACTATCACGCAAGGTTGGTGTTCCGATGCCCATTAACCAAGCGGTCTACGATATCGCGAAGGAGCGATTTGGGCCCAATTTTAAACCAATTAGCGAGATTGACCTTTGGGAAATGATTAATGATAGAATAAGCAAAAACCAAAAGATATAGCTCAGTTGTTTTCGCGTTGTGATGCATGAATCATTTTTGAGGTGGCGTGTTAGGAAGAGTTTGTGACCCGGGTCATTTGTCGGGACATTAATTTTTTCAATAGTCGCGACAATCGAGAAAAAGCATCTTTCCGAGTTTGAAGCGGTTTGCTTTTTGTGGAAGCAGTTTATTGGCAAATGTCTTGCGATTGTCCCATTGT
>DATJPJ010000250.1:0-4265 GCA_035506455.1 Candidatus Nanoarchaeia archaeon | reverse complement strand
CGACGCTGCTGACAATAGACGCGTCTGCCATTGACGGAACACTAAATATTATCACGGGCAAGAAGGGGTGTGGCAAATCGCACCTCAGTAAGCTTCTCATGGCCAACCTCGTCGGGTACAAGGCGACCGTCGTGATCTTTGATTTGAACGGGGAATATGGAAGCATAGGAATGACGAACGATGGAAAACGCAACATGTACTACGACAAAATTTACCCGTTAACGCCAAGCCAGAACTTTAAGGTCTCTATCAACCAGCTTCACCTCAATGTGGTGCTTGGCATACTCGTGAACGCGTTGCACCTTCCCGGGACTTCTGCCAGAGAGTTCAAGCACATATGGAAGGGACTAAAAGATCGTGATGCTCTAACTTTGGCAGATCTGGGGGAGGCAATCAGAAACTGCAATTGCAACCAACATGTCCGCGATGCCCTCGCGTCCAGGTTCTATTCTCTGATGAATTCAGGATTCTTCACTGACAACAAAGCCGAGGCGACAATGTTGGAAGACAGTTTGTTTAAAGCCAAGGATCAGGGAGGCGCCATCGTCATCAACTTGAAGAACACTGGCAATATTGACAGACAAATTGTAGTCGAATACGTTCTAGGTAAGCTTGTAGACAGTTTGCAGGCGTGGAAGTTGAAAGCGGTTTTCCTTTTCGCCGAGGAAGCTCACTTATACTTGCGAGAAACCTACTGGGACGACATAGTTACTCGAATGCGACACTTCGGCATATTCACCACTTTCATTACGAACCAGCCCGACACTATCCAGGACACGATCTACAGGCAAGCGGACAACATCTTTTTGTTTAACTTCACGAACGAGCACGACTTGGATGTGGTCAGCCGCGCCGCGCGAGTGGACGCGGAAACGGTCCGCAGTATTGCGCGGGATTTGCCACCCCACCACTGTCTAACGCTTGGTCGAGTTGTGCATGACTTTCCGATAGTAACGAGGGTTCGATCTTTGGATTTGAAAACCTTAGGAGAAACAAGGCTCTTTTTCGGCCAAGTTCAGATAACAGCATAAGATGATTAAGCGCTAAAAAGAAGAGTCTAAAGAAGAGGTTGCAGACTCAAGCCTCTCTTTATTTTTAACAAAAAATCTGCGAAATGAAGGCGTTAGGTCGTAGCCTTCAACTTCGCCTAATGGAACCCATTTTAGGGCTTTTGCGTCGCTTGCAGCTTTTGGTTCGCCTGGTTTGACTTTAACTAAGTAGTCGATGATGACGTAGTGGTATTCTATTCGGCCTTGCTTGTCTAGGTGCACTTGGTCAACGACGTCGATGAGGCTTGTGTCTTGCACTTCTATGCCTGTTTCCTCTTTGGTTTCTCTTCGAACGGCATCTTCAAGGGTTTCTCCGACTTCTACGACGCCGCCTGGAATTGTCCATTGTCCAAGCGCTGGTTCGTTTCCTCGCTGTTCCAGCAGAATTTCGCTTTTACGCAGGATTATGGCACCTATTCCTACGACGGGTTGGGTGGGGTAGAGTCGCTTTACCAATGCTTACTCGTACCTCAATGCGTCTACTGGCCTGAGTTTCGAAGCGCGCCAAGCTGGATAAAGTGCGAAGATTACGCTGACACCTATTCCGAAGCCCAGTGCAAGAACGAAGAGCTCAGGTGATAGGATAGGCGATATTGATAGAACGGCACCTCCTCCGCCTGCAGCGCCGCCTGCTAGTCCGCCTCTGCCAAACACTCTTGACACGATGTTAGCTAGTCCCCAGCCTAGAACGATACCTATGACCGCGCCGATTAAACCGATGATTACGGATTCGCACAAAAAGATGCTTAGCACTGTTCGACTTTTCATACCTAAGGCTTTGAGGATACCGATTTCGCGTGTCCGCTCTATTAGAGATACTATCATGATGTTCATTATGCCAATGCCTGCGACTAGAAGCGAAATTGCTGCAATACCAGCGAGGAAAATGGTAATAGTGTTGAATATCGTGGAAACAAGTGAAAGCACGGCGGTAGACGATATGACGCTAACTTGGTTGCCGAAGTAATCTGTTATGAGTTTGGAAACGTTTGTTATGGTAGCGTTATCGCTGTTTTTTAGTTTGACTACTATTTCCGAGGCTTGGTCGGTTCCGAAGAAGCTTTCTGCTTTTGAGATAGGAACGTATACGCCTGTGTCTGCCGGTCCGCCTACGCTAAATCCTCCGATTTTGTTGAGTACCGCTGCAACTGTGGCAGTGTAGGTTGAGTTCGTTATGGGAATTTGGGTTGAGTTTGGCCAAATTACTGTGACTGCATCGCCGACGTGGACAAACGACGTACCATTTAGTCGAGGGTCGTTTATGCGGGCTCCAATAACGATTTGGTCATCTGTGGGGTTTAATGGTATATTGCCGCTTGCCGCGACGAAAGTGGTCCCATATATGCTAGAATAAGCTGAGAAGTTGACGCCTGTGATGCCGCCGCCGATAAGGTGCGAGTATGCGCCGTCTTGGATGTAGCCCGGTTGGTTAACAATGGCAATGGATGAAACTATGTCTGGCGAGAGACTGTCGATTTGGGTAGTGTAATTAATGTACAGAGGAATGTTGCTGGACGCTGCTCCTTGACCACCAAATCCTCCGCCCCCGCCGCCTCCTCCTGCTCCTCCGCTGATCCCGCCACTACCTTGGCTACCAATCGCGTTAGCGCCTGGGACAACAATGAGTGTGTCTGCTGAGAGACCTTTCTCAAGTTGTCCTTGTATGGTGGTTTGTAGCCCTGTTGAAACGGAAAGCAGAGCAACTATTGCTGCAATGCCAATTACGACGCCTAGAATTGTTAGGCTGGCGCGGAGTTTTCTGAGTTTAATTGCGCTGAATGAATATGAGAATACGTCTTGAGTTTTCATTGGTTGTTCACCAGGTCTTCGTTGTTCATTTGATCTGACGTTATCATTCCGTCAAAAACTTGGATTGTTCGTTTTGCTTCTCGAGCTAAGTGCTGGTCGTGGGTAACCATGATTATGGTTACGCCGCCTTCGTTAAGGCTCTTTATGAGCTGGATGATCTCGTGCGCGGTTTTGCTGTCGATGTTTCCAGTAGGTTCATCCATTAGCATGAATCGGGGGCTGTTTGCTAGGGCGCGGGCGATGGCGACCCTTTGCTGTTGTCCTCCGCTGAGTTCGGCGGGTTTGTGGGTCATTCGGTCTTTTAGCCCGACTGTTTCAAGTAGCTCTTCAGCGCGTTTGTTGCGTTCGGTTTTGCCGACACCCGCGATGGACATAGAGAGTTCTACGTTGTCTTTTGCGGTGAATCGTGGGATGAGGTTGAAGAATTGGAAGACGAAGCCGATGCGGCGGCGTATGTCAGTGAGTTGGTTGTCGTTTAGTGTCGCAAGATCTGTGCCTTCGATGAGTAGTTTGCCTTGCGTTGGCTTGTCGAGGGCTCCGATGAGGTTAAGGAGTGTGGATTTGCCGCTGCCGGAAGGTCCCAAGATGGAGACGAATTCTCCAACTTCCACTTTGAGGTTTACGCCGTGGAGGGCTTCTACTGGGACTTTTCCAAGCATGTAGGTTTTTTTGAGGTTGATTGCTTCGACGACTGGTGCTGTCATGTTCATTTTCACTGTCCTGTCTTGTTTTTAGGGGTTTTGTTTATCTATTGAGGAATCTCCAAGAAAGCATAACGCATATTGTCGTGACGACTGCGGCGAATACGCCTACGAATGCGAAATCTAGTGGAAGTTGTGAGTATCCGTTGCCAAATATCATCAATCGCCTGACTGCGTCAATTGTGTAAGAGATTGGGTTAACGTTTGCGATTGCTTGGAGCCAATTTGGCATTTTGTTTATTGGGAAGTATGCGCTGCTGGCGAACATTAATGGCAAAGTCACTAGATTAAAGATTGCTTGTGGTGTTTCCATTCTAGTGGTTCTTAAGGTAATTGCGGTAAACATCGAAGCGAGTCCGAATCCTATCAGAAATACTATGGCGAATACTCCAAAAATGCTGAAGACTGTGAAGTTTGCGCCTAGTTGCAAGCCTAGTAAGAAGGCGATCACTGTTACTATGGCGGCTTGAAATACTGATCTAATGCTTGCTGAGATTACTTTGGAGGTTATGATGACGGATCTGGAGACTGGTGTGCTGAGGACTTTGTTCATGAAGCCTAAGCGTCTGTCGAAGACTACGGATATGCCGACGAAAGCTGTTGTGAAGACTGTCACGAAGGCAACCATTCCCATTGCCATGAAGCTGAAGTAGCTCGTGGTGCCAAAAGTTGAACTCATTATTGTGTTGGACATTTGACCAAAGTA
>DATJPJ010000249.1:0-2080 GCA_035506455.1 Candidatus Nanoarchaeia archaeon | reverse complement strand
CGACAAAATCAAAGCATTAGAAGCTGAAAAAAAGAGCCTTTTAAATGAAATTGAAGGACTGAAAAAGATAGCGGATGCAAAAGCCACAATGTTGGAAAATGAAGTAGGCGCTCTTCGCGACGAGCTTAAATCGCTAAAAGTATTGATTGGTCAACCAGAACCTGGACCTAGCTCGCTCGTACCCAATAAACAGTAAAAATACCCTGAAATAGGGAAATAGGGTTAATTTGTTTGCGTGTTCCTTTTTAAAAGACCATTAATTGCCTCTGATAGAGTCTTACAGGCGTTTTCTCGAGCCACTTTGGAAGTGTCCGTTTCTAACTTTTCCAGTTCCTTATGTAGCCGGTCAGATTCCTCACTTAGATCCTGTTTACGCTTCTCGTAGCCGTCATGTAATTTATCTTGTTCAACGCTGAAATTCTGTGTAGTAATTTCCAATTCATTCTTGGCAACAGAAAGATCTTTGTTGGTTTGGGCAAGTTTTTCTGCTGCCCGCTTTTTCTCACCGAATTTAAAGAAGCTAATTTTGATGTCTTGCTGAGCTGCCAAGTCATCTTCTAACTCTTGAACTTTTACCGTTAAACGCTGGATTTCCGTATTTCGTTTTTTGCTGAGCTCACGAGTTTGTTCAGCGTATTCCCTGTCTGCCTCGGCTATCTTGTGGTTGTTTTCGGCCAAGGCTTTAGCTTCCTCAGTTAAGTTTGATTCCGCAAAGCGATCTTCAGCAAGGTCACCTTCAATATCTAAGAAAATCTGTGCGCGCTCCTTCTGGAATTGCTCATCCACCCTAATGACGGGGTTAGATTCAAACTCTGAGACAACTTGGCGGAGATTTATAAGCCAATCATCGAAGTACTGACTAAACGGTGAAAGAGCAAAAATTTGAGTACCTAACCTGTTGATTCCACTCAAAACGCGTTCTGCAACTTCTTGCGGGCTTGCTTCGGGTGTTTCCTGTTGGAGATATTTAGCGGCTTGTCGCTGTTTTTTCTCTTTGGCCTTTTTGTCATGTGTCGATTTCGAGAATTGTCTGCCACTTCCTTTGTGGCCTGTTTGCGGTCTGAAACTCATAATCTCATCAGAGGTCAAAAGAAATATTTAAAGGATAGCAAACTCCGAGGAAACTAACATTTGAAGTGGCGATATTCCTTTATTGGGAGGTTGATTTTCTCTCACGTCTCGTAGCGTGACGAGGCTTAGCTGTTTTGGCAGGTTGATTCACAGCCTCAACTTTTGGCTTTCTATACCTTAGAACAACCATAGCTACCAAAACTACCGCAACTACAATAATTATTGCAACATAGATTATCGTTAAGTCACCGCCTCCTGAAGTAATCGGTGGGTTGTCGCCAATAATTGGGGTGGAACTCGGATTTATCGTTGGAACGGCGCCGGTGAGCAGAGGCGCTTGAACTTGAACAAGAAGACTGTAACCCGAGATTTTTTGTGCATCCGACATCAAGGTCTGGTTCAAGTCAAAAGCTGGAACGTTAACTTTTGCAGTTGCACCCGCTGATAGGGATGCTACGGAGTTGATTATATCACCTATGGCCACTACTGCTCCAGATGAGTTATAGAAGGTTCCAAAGACCATTATTTTAGTCGCGGTTTGGGTTCCGTTGTTTTGGAGGGTACAGTTTACCCAATAAACTCCGTCAATTAACGTAGGCTTGTTATTTACGACGACAACATCTTGATATTGGTGTTGAGTTGTGGTTGGGGCAGAATAGACACTAAGTTGAATATCAGTTACGGTAACTCCGAGCCATGATCCACCGACTGTGTTTTCTGGGAAAAATTCCATGTAGAATGGCGATTTTTGTCCAGGAAGCAATTTTGTAGCTGAAATGTAACAGCCTGAACTTACTTGGCTACCATCTGACCCTGTCACGGTTCCCGTTAGGGTCACGTTGTCGTAGATGCTGTTACCAGTGTTTTGCACTTCACCTACAACAACAATGTTTCCCAAGTTATCGAGGTAATATGTATGGCTAAGCACCTTAACATCTGATGTTTGGCTGGATACAAAAGGGGATGACGCCAATGTTAGAGAGGATAATGACAATATGAACAAGAAACA
>DATJPJ010000248.1:0-2834 GCA_035506455.1 Candidatus Nanoarchaeia archaeon | reverse complement strand
ACCCGCAGATGTCATAAAGACAGCTAGAGAAAAAGACTGCCAAGGAATAAGCTACACTTACACGGAACCAACAATTTACATGGAATACGCCAAAGACATCGCAGAACTTGCTCATCAAGTAGGGTTCTTTAATACGTTTGTTACAAACGGGTACATGACCCACGAAGCCGTCCGGACAATTTCGCCTGTTCTGGATGCAGCGACTGTGGACTTTAAAGCAGGCGGCGACCCTGACTTTTATAAAAGCAGCTCTGCAGTGCCAACCGTTACACCGATCTATGAAGCACTTAAAGAACTGAAGTTGCAAGGCGTTCACATAGAAATCACAAATCTCATAATCCCTAAAATTGGCGACGATATAATCCGAATAAAGGACATGGCAACATGGATCAAGAATTATCTGGGCAAGGATACCCCATTTCACCTGCTGCGTTTCCACCCGGACTATAAGATGACGACGACGCCAGCTACACCTGTGGAAACGTTGGAAAAGGCGTGGATGACTTGCAGGGAAGTCGGCTTGAACTACGTTTACATGGGCAATTTACCAGGGCATCCAGCCGAAAACACGTATTGTCCAAACTGCAACGAGGCTGTAATTAAAAGGTACAGCTTTGAGA
Source organism: Candidatus Nanoarchaeia archaeon (assembly GCA_035506455.1). GTDB lineage: Archaea > Thermoproteota > Bathyarchaeia > Bathyarchaeales > Bathycorpusculaceae > JADGNF01. The sequence continues at coordinate 2,214 of DATJPJ010000248.1, read as the reverse complement.
TTACCAAATGGAACCTTACCAAAGATATGAAATGCCCAGTTTGCGGAACTAATATTCCTATAAAAGGAAAACTGCATGTCAGCGGCGCCAAATTCCCTTATGCACTGTTCTAACATCTCTCAAGGAAACAAAAAACTGTAGAGAGCAAAGAGATTCACGGATTCATCGGAAGCATCCTGGAACATTCCTTCAAAAAAGTGCTTACGCTCTCTGATACTGAGCCTATACTTGAAAACGCAGAATGGAAATTTTTGAAATCGAAAACACCCATTTCAAAGCTTAATAATTAAGGGATAAGTCTCGCAAGCGATTGAAAAACTTGAATGGCTTCAAGCAATATGCTCGAGTGTGAGCCAGTGTTTTCCGTTCACCCGCTTATTTTAGTAATGGAGGAATTATAGAAACTTGCACGTCCAGAGAAGTGAACCCATCTTAGGACGTACTTCAAACGTCAGTTCATGACTAGGTTTTTAAGCTCAGCTTACTACCCTTCGAACAAACGCAAAACCAACTTAGTATTCAGGAGGATAACCATATCCGAGTAATCGCGGACCTGCACCTTCACAGCAGGTTTAGCCGAGCCACCAGCGAACAAATGAAAATCAACGAAATCGCCCGATACGCCAAAATCAAAGGCTTGCAACTCATAGGCACAGGCGACTTCACTCATCCGTTGTGGCTGAAGGAAATTAAGGAAACACTTTCACCTCAAGCCGAGTCGGGACTGTTCAAAGTTGTAGGCAAATCTGAATTACCTGTGCAATTTATGCTGACAACCGAAGTTTGCACCATTTTTAACTACGAAAACGAGTCCAAAAAAATTCACCACGTCATCCTTGCTCCAAACATGGAAATTGTGGAACAAATCAATGAGGCTATCGGAAAGTATGGCAACTTGAGCTCTGATGGAAGACCTATTCTAAACATGACAGCGCCTCACCTCGTAGACGAGGTTATGCGCATCTCAACCGATAACGTGATTTTCCCTGCACATGCATGGACACCATGGTTCAGCGTTTTCGGAGCATTCAGCGGGTTTGATAACATCGAAGATTGCTATCAAGAAACAGTGAAATATATACACGCTTTGGAAACCGGGCTATCTTCGGATCCGCCTATGAATTGGCGACTAAGCAATCTGGACAAATTCACACTAGTCTCCAACAGTGACAGCCACAGCTTCTGGCCATGGAGATTAGGCAGGGAAGCTAATGTTTTCGAACTTGAAAATCCAAGTTATAAAGAAGTCACCCAAGCCATCATCACCAAAGATACTTCAAAATTCAAATTCACGATAGAAACTGACCCAGCCTATGGCAAATACCACTGGACCGGACACCGCAACTGCAACGTTTCCCTTTCGCCGTTCGAAGCTCGCAAACTTCACAATATCTGCCCCATCTGCCACAGAGAACTCACCGAGGGCGTTGAACAGCGCGTTGAAGAATTAGCCGACCGACCCGAAAACTACAAAGACACCAACTCGCCCGGGTTCATAAGATTGCTGCCCCTCTCGGAAATCATCGCCACCGTCTTAAACGTCGATTCTCCCTCGACGCAGGCCGTTTGGAAAATCTACAACATGCTCGTCGAGGGTTTCGGCGACGAATACAAAGTTCTAATAGACGCATCCAAAGAAGCACTCAAAGCGGCAGTTGTAGATCAGCGAATAGCTGAAGCCATAGTCAGCGTACGCGAAGGTTCGGCCAAAGTCACTCCTGGCTATGATGGGGTCTATGGAAAACTCGTCTTACCACCCGTGTCCATAGATACAAAAGCTCAAGACCTTCCTGATGAGCCTCCGAAACGCAAACCTCTGTCACGAGCCCAACAAATGAGCATGGGCGACTTCGTTTAATATCTAAAACTTCTAAGGGATCGCCTTAGGAACATAAAGTGTTAAAGGAAAGTTTTAGCATATCTGACAAATCAAAGCAAGGGCGAAAAAAATTTGGCGAAGATGAAATGCGTAAACTGCCACCAAGAAATTCTCGAAGATAACCCGGAAGAATGCCCATATTGCAACAGCAAAAACTTAATCCACATTGAGGACAAATACCCTGATGGTTTTGACTTAACGCATCAAGAAACGCTGCAAACACAGATAATCCCGGTTTCCGAAAAAATAAAACACACAAGGATACTTTTAGCGACGCTTGGAATCATTTTGCTCATTTCAGGCATCAGCCTTACTTTATTTGGCAGTACTCTGCC
>DATJPJ010000247.1:0-3901 GCA_035506455.1 Candidatus Nanoarchaeia archaeon | reverse complement strand
CTTGTCTGACGATCACCCGGATTTTGAAGAGTGCTTTCAATCTTTTTGGCAATTAGCAAATGATAATGAGTCTTTTGCGGATGTGGAATTTCCTCATACAACATTTCTTGGTACTTAGCATGGTTAAACCTGTACAATTTTCCATCAGGATGAACAAGCAGAGTTGTTTTTGAAATAGCATCTAAAGACTCCAATACGTCAAGACTATCTCTCGAAATCACAGCTGCAAGCAATTCTGGGTCAAACTTGTTTCCAATCGCAGAAGCTGCTCCCAGAACTCTTCTTTGAAATGGTGTTAAGCTTTCGAGCCTTCTCAGTACAACGTCCTTAACCTTTGCCGGAACTTCAAATTTCTCAACTGTTGTTATCCACTCATTGTTTTCCCGGACAAGATGACCCTGCTTACTTAGCAATCGCAAGGTTTCCACGATGAATAGAGGATTTCCTAAACTTTCTTCCTCCAATTTTCCAGCAAAGCATTTGTTGATGTTTCCGCCCAGCATGCCTTCGGCTATTTGCCGAATCTCATCTTGATGGATGCTCCCCAACTTGACCTCATGAAACAACCCGTCACGTCCCATCAAACGCAGCATTTCTGCTAATGGTGCAGGTTTTGACAGGTCGTCGTTTGTCCTGCTTAGTTCCTCTTTTCTAAAAGTAGCTATAACCAGAATTCTCTCGGCATTCAAGTTTCGTGAAATATAATGAAGCAACGACAAAGAGGCTGAATCAGCCCAATGAAGATCATCAATAAACAAAATGAGTGGTTTTTGAGTGGACATTTGAAGTAGCTCTCTTGCAACGATTGCAAAAGTGGTGTCCTTCCATGTTTGAGGTGACACTTCATTAGTGAACTCTCGGTTTAGTTCAAGCAGGGCAGATTTTAGTTCTTTCTGCTTGCCTGAACCGGAATCTTCTGCGGAAAAGTTAGTTTCAAAGGCCTCAGTAAAAGGAAAATAAGGCACCGCCGCGTTGCTCAGGCACCAACCAGTTAAAACATTCACGCCTTTAGTTTTGCTGAATTTCAAAAACTCAGTCATTAACCTAGTTTTGCCGCTTCCCGCTTCTCCGGAGATGAAGATAGTGTTTCCAGAACCACTTATTGCAGCTTCCAGAAAATGCTGCAGCTCTTCAAACTCGCATTTTCGACCTACAAATGTTGGTTCTTCCAGCGTGTGTGTTGTCACTTTTAGTTATCCATTCCTGCTCTAAAGATCTTGGTCAACATAGTAGTTGAGGTTTAAAGCAGAAAAGCTTTTGGTTTATCAAACCTCTCTTGCAAATACTAAAATTTGGCTTGAGCATAAAAGATCGATGCAAATTTTAAATGCATTTCGAACCAGATTACAGGGGCATAATCGGCTTCGGTTCAGTACTCAGTTACTCCCATAAAAGACTAAACCTGAGTTGCCAAAATAGAAAGGTTTGCTGGGGCTCTGCAACAAGTTTAGGAGAGAATGACTGAATCTTCGACGACCAAGTTGGAGAGAATTCCCAGAGCCCATTCAGCCACTTTGATCTGAACAAAAAAAAGAAAGGGGGTTGCTTACTGTTCACTTGCGTCTTCGCAGTAACAGCGCCGCTGCAACGACCACGATGATAACGACTACGGCTGCAATGGCGATGTAGGTTGCAATTGGGATGTTGCTGGTTGGAGGTATGACAACTGGGCTTGGCGAGGGAGCTATTGTTGGGGTTGGTGTGGTGGGGGAACTTGAGGAGCTTGGTGGCGGGGTCTGTGTTGGTGAGACGTTGGGAGAGGTTGCTGATGTTGCGGATGTTGTGATTGCAGGTGCGATTACGAAGGTGGATTCTGCTGATGAGCCCCAGTAGGAGTTAGATCCTGCAAAGGTGGCGGTGACTTTGTATACGCCTGGACCAGCGCCGAGCAGGTTTGAATTTACTTCGAGGCTGTACAAGCCGCTAGAGTCTGTGGCTGTGTTTCCAAGCAAGATGTTATTGCCGTTGGGGTCAATTGCCGTAAGTGTAACTTGAACTCCGGTTGCGTCTGTCGGCATTGGATACTGCATGTAAACATACTGCATCCATGCGCTTTCACTGGCGTCAGAAACACATGGAACACCATTCGGAAAGTCTGCTGCTTGCTGTGTCTGCTTTGTGCCAGGGGCAATGTCCTTCACCGTGCCCTGTATCATTAGACGGCCTCCTTGTGGAATACCCTCCAATGGAGTCTCTATGCTTGTCGCGCTAGGTCCTTTTCCAAGGCAGTATACTTGGCCGTCGAATGCGTTGAAGTATGCGATATTTCCGTCTGCTACAGGAATTTGGTAATCCTCAAAGCCTCCTACCTCTACGCCTGATTGTTCACTCCAGAGCAATGCGCCGTTTGTTGCGTTTAGACTGCTTAGGGTGTAGCCGTTGTATAGTGGGACTCCGTTTCCGTGGTTGCCGTTGTAAACGTAGACCATTCCGTCAGCGATAAGGCCTACAAATGTTGGGTAATTACCATAGGGCGTGTTGAAACCGCTGTTAGTGCTGTTGCCGGCTCCACCGTTGCCATAAGTCCATTCTAGAGCACCATTAGCATCGTTGTAGCAGTAGATTATTCCTCCGTAGCCTCCAACGTAAAAGTTGCCATATGCAATGTAGCCTACGTCAGCAGAGGATCCTTGTCCGATAGTTGAATAATAGTTAAAGGCTGTTGGGTTGCCCAGTGGTCCCCACAACTGATTTCCTGTGGTTAGGCTAAAGCCGTACCATTGCATAGTCTCTTTAGTGCTCATTATGAACACATTATTCGTTGGGTCCACTTGTCCGAGCTGGAAGGTGAGATTACCTGGTGTTGTGTAAGTTTGCTGCCATATCAGTTGGCCGAGTGTTCCTGGTTTTAGACTTAGAGCAAAGAATGTTGCACTTTGTGGATTCTGAACGCCCGCTGCAGTTATTCCGCCGAATTGATTACTTGGAATATTGGCTCCCAGTAGCAAGTTGCCATCGATAGCCCACTTTACGGTGGAACCCGAAGGCAAAGTTGGTAACGTCACATTCCATGAGTATGAAAGTCGTGTGTTTGTGTCGGCTACTATTCCGTTAGGTGCCCAATTAGTGGCAGCAAGGTAGTTCGCATTTCCATTCATGAGAACGTCCGTAAAGTTCCACAAAGCCAACCAATTTCCAGTCGGGGCTACATGAATGGTATAGATCTCTGGCTCTCCATTTGGTCCATAGTTTCCTGCCCATCCGGAGGGAACGTTAGTTATGTTGAACAGCCAAAGCCCAGTGTATGCGTCATAACCAATCCATGTAGTGCCAGAAACAGCGATCAGGTAGGCCACTGCACCGTCTTGATTCGGATTGACCGTGTTAAACATTACACCAAATGAGGGGTCGACTAAGTAGTTCTGCTTCCACACTTGCTGACCTGTTTCGAGGTTAATATCGACATAGCCGCCGTTGTTGAGCCCGTTGTTAACCGGTATTGCTCCAGCTATCTGGCGTGCACGCGCGCCTCCAAAGCTACCTAATGGCAATGCGAAATAGAGGTTCCCGGAAATGATAATTGGATTGCTAAACCTGTCTTCATACGACCGACCGTCATAGAAAACAGTGACGTTGTCGGGACTATTGGCTCCAGTATATCCTCCGAATTGAATTGGGTCAGTCCACATTATGTGTCCACTACTTGGCGCTGCAACGCCTGGCACGTATCTTACTGCACCGAACTGGTATGCTGCAACGTTAGGATAAAGAAAGTTTGACGCCGCTGTTGCCCATGCAGTATTTTGTCCGCTTATTGGGCGAGTCCAGTATGTTGTCGGAAGCGAATAAGATAGAGGCGGAGCTACTTGCTGTTGCACCACGGTGAGTGTTGCCGTTGCATGACTGGGCAGAAAACTGTCGTTAACATTAGCGGAGGTTGGGTCATAGGAGTAGTCGGTGT
>DATJPJ010000246.1:0-13540 GCA_035506455.1 Candidatus Nanoarchaeia archaeon | reverse complement strand
TTCCACTTCATTTTCTATTAACTCTTTGATGCTTACCCATTTCTCTAACTTTGGGACTGAAGTTTGAATGAAATATTCAGCGTAGTTACCGTTAACCATAGGTTTTTTTATGATGATTTCTTGATCCCGCATTTCAAGAATTACCTCAACGCCGGGCTTTAACCCTAAGGTATCTCTCATCCACTTAGGAATTACGACTTGTCCTTTTGGACCAACAATTTTTTTGGGCATTTGACTATCCATGCGTCACTTTGTTGGAATTAATTTTTATACTTTCTTACCTGGTGGTATAACTTTTCAAACGCACGCAAAGTAAAAGATTAAGAAAAAAATGAACAGCAACCCAGGAGCACTTTTTGATATTTACCCATTTCTTCAATTTTGGGACAGAAGTTTGAACAAAAAAAGGGGAATGTTTAGAATGGTTTAGGTAACGGTTAACGTGACAGTGTTGCTGTTTATCACTGTGCCGTCAGCGTCGGTGATTTGGCAGTAGTACGTGTATGTTCCGGACACCGTCTTGGCTATCGACAGAACCATGTCAGTTTGCCCAGCTATTGGCGCACCGCCTTCGTACCATTGGAACTTGTAAGGTGCCGTACCCTTGCTCACTTGCACAAAGAACATCCACGTTTGACCCCGCATGACAGAGACACTGCAGAAAGCCGAAGCAGAAGGAGGCTGGTAATGACTCACCATCCAATTCAACGCTGGCTGACTAACGTCTTTGGCAGAATTTGTCCCAAAGAACACGTCAAGGTGACCGTAGTTGTTTAGCATAACGCCTGCAAAGTCGCTGCTCGCCGTTCCACGTACCCAATTGAAGGTTCCAGTGAAGTTCGCAGAAATCCCACCACCAAAGGCTAAGATTGGTACGCCAATTTCCTTGTAGTGGTCGTTGTAGTCGTAGGTCATGTAAGGACAATTGATCCAATCAGCCATGGCAACGTTCTCAAGCTGCAATCTGTTTGGCAGAACTTCTTGGTTTGCAAAGCAATACTCGATTTGAGTGACGTTTCCGACTCCTCCATTTATGTTGCTATACCATCCTGGTGGCACCGGGTTCCCTAAGCCGTTTTGTATCCAAGCACCAACATATTCAGTTATGTTGTTCCACGTTGCGTTGGTTTTTGGGTTAATGGTCGGTTGAAGAGGTGTGCCTGGTGGGTACTGTGCGGGTGCGCCTGGGTTTTGAAGCGCATAGCTCAATATGGCCTGAACCAGCACAAAGCCAACTGAGGCGGGGGCAGCGTAGCTGTTTGTGGCATTCATGTTGCTTATCGTTTGGGTTAGATTGTAGCTGTTCGTGCCAACTGGGTTGCCGACTACGGGGTACGGAGTAACGCCCTGGAAGTTGAGGTCTTCCAATATTATGCCCTTGAGGTCTGTTTGCCAGTATTTCGTGGCATAGTTGAGAGCGGCTTCTGCGCCAGTGCACTGTCCAACCATGAAGAACTTGCCGGCTCCAGAAACGGCTTTAACTTGATCCGCCGCTTGTTTAATGTCGCTGACCCACTGATCCCATCCCCAATTTGCCATGAAGCTCATTTGACTAAAGTTCAAGCCTGCCGGTATGAAGAATGTGCGAAAATCTATTGCGTAGACATCAAAGCCGCGGTTGGCCCAGAAAATAGCTTGGCTATAGTTTTCGGTTTTGGTCCAGTTGTCTGTGGCGGGGTTGGATATCATAAATGTGCCTGTTCCCCAAACTGGGCAGCCTATTATGAAGACGACTCCTTGAGGTGTCACGCCCGCTTGGACTAAGCGATGCAGCTGAATTTTGTCGTAGGGCCCATTTGGCGCCATGGTTGCGTTTGCTTGCCAGACGGACTCTAGCAAGTTCGGATATGCTTTCATAGGTCGGGCATTGGTGACCAAGGTCCAACTGCTAGTTGCCGCCTTCGTCGTCCTGATAGCAGGAAAAACGGCTACAGCGAACCCGAAAACCAGCAGAAGAACTAAAATGATTGAACCAATTTTTACATTTCCAAAATTTCGACCTATCATCATTTTACTTCTCCTTTGTCTCTAAAGAGACAGTCTCATATGATTCGTTTGTACTTATATAATTTTTCAAACATAGATGTTTATGGTTATTGGGGTTAAACAAACTATGCTTGCCTAACGTGATTTAGCCTTTTTCAATTGTGCATCAATTTTGTTACACATTAACGCGGTTGTTTGCCTCCCTAAGCAAAGTTTTCACTCGCTAGGCCAGGATCAGTTCTTGGCGCGCTGGAACGCAAACATAAAGTTAAAACGGTACCTAGAAAACAGAACTAGCTAACACCTAAGCGAACGCTAGGGTGTGTTAAGCTGTGGCTTTCACATAGTATTTTCCATCAGATGTTTCGACTATTCCCCTGTGCTTAGCTAAGCGCGATCGTATATGGCGCTCCTCCACACCCAGCTCAGCGGCTGTCTTAGCAGTCTCCTGTGACACTGCCCCAGCCTCAAGCATCTTCTTTTTTGCCTCCTCAACCCGCTTAGACAACACAGCCACAAAAGAAGCCGGTATAGCCATTTTATCTACTCCTCTTCGTAACTCCACTGGCAACGGTACATATATGGATATTCGGTGCTGCAGTGAGCACAGTGTTGTTTCTTCATATGGCTATCCCCGGTGCACAACGGGACATCACAAAGAACAGATTAAAACTCCCACATGCGTAAACGGTTCCCACAAAAATTAGAGCTTGTACCGGTTAAGGTCCATCTGAGAACCACAATCAGGCGTTACAAAGAAGAAAGTTTCCCCACACTTGCTACACAAGTACTCTTGATTCTTGCCTTTCTCCACCGCTTCGGACCCACATTTTGGGCAACGCCTCTTAGCGTTCAACACTATATCACCCTTCGAAATTTATCCGGAAAGCCTCCACTATTAAAGATTACCGCCGTCACAAACTGAGCAGAAATAACTATTTGAGCAACTCCACATTCTATTTCAGCAAAGGTTGACAGATTTGTCCAAAAAAGCAAAGAAAGCCGAAGGTTTAGAACAGCACAAGAAACTGCAACGAGAAAAAGACATGAAACGCAAAGAAAGAAAACAAGTTTCACTACCTGCAAAACACGCTAAAGGCAAAAAATAGCTACCCAAAAAAACAGAGCCTTTTGCTTTAGCATAGCCTATCATTTTTTTTAAACAAAACTGGTAAGAACCTGACGCAAAAGGCTATCACCAATTATTTTTCAACCCAATTTCTCCAGAACCTCCCTTGTTACGCAGGGTTCAATAACCGCAATTCAATATGCCAACCGAAAAATCGCAAATAGGGAAAAGTCGAAAACGCGCATTTCGCCTTGGAAAAACGCTAAGCTCAAGAAAAGCTGCCCACACAATGAGCCGTTTCTTAATTCAGCACTGTACTGTTTCTTTTTGTTAATCATTTAGAGCATCTATTTGTTTGAGTAAAGTTAAAAAGCGTGATGCACATTCGCGGTTGTACCCAGTAGGCAACACATGCCTACAACAAACCATTATGTACTCCCGGGAAAGAGTATAGCTTGACCGAAAACTCTGGTGCTCTAAATGAACACGCAAAACAACACCGACAATATTCGCGTCCTCGACAGTGAAAACTGCCGGATGACCAGAAACAACTGGTCCGACGCACTGAAAGGCACCAACTAATAGACAAGTGAGAAAGGAGAAAGGAGAAGTACTACCGTGAAAACATTTTACAACTTCTCAAGTTTAACCCTTCCTAGAACACCTTTGCAAGGAAGAACTTCGAAGAAGAAAGCTTCCACAGCCAAGGTTTTAGGAATATTTCAGATTCTGATGTGTTGTTCGCTCAGAAATTCTCCTTATAACGCTTTACGACAAATGTTGTTTAAGCGGGAATTCAGGTGAAAAGAAAAATGGAAATACCAATGTTGCTCGAAGAAGCGAGTTGCCCAAGAAAAACTGAGGTAATCATCGCAGCCTTGAACGAAGAAGAAGGCATAGGTCTAACGATAACCGAGCTTCTGCGAAACCTCAACGCACGCATAGTCGTCGTAGATGGCCACAGCAGAGACCGAACGGTAGAAGTAGCAAAAGACCTGGGAGCAGACGTGCACTTTCAAGACGGCCGCGGCAAAGGCAACGCAATCGCAAACGCATTAAAACACTTGGATCCAGACGTAGACTACGTTGTACTCACAGACGCTGACTACACCTACCCAGCAGAATACTTGCCCGAAATGATAAGCATTCTTGACGAGAACCCCAACGTAGGCATGGTCTGCGGAAACAGATTCGGCGAAAAACTCGACAACAAAGCACTACGAAGCAGATTCTACCTCGGAAACCGACTCTTAGCATTCGCACACGGCTTCCTAAACGGAGTCCCACTAGAAGACCCACTAACAGGCTTAAGAGTCATAAGAGCCGACATCATAAGAGGCTGGGCAGCAAAATCAAACGGCTTCGACATAGAAGTGGAACTAAACGCCCTCATCGAAAGAAGTGGCTTCGAAATGATCGAAACACCCATCCTGTACCGCGAGCGCCTAGGCAAAAAGAAACTCCAAGTCAAACACGGAATAACGATCCTAAGAAGAATAGTAAGAGAAGCATTCGCAAGCTAATCAAACGCCACCGAATTCAAAGATTGCTAATAGCTTCCGAATGGTAATATTTGGATAATTGTACAACGTTTCCGTTTGGTAGTCAAGGCAACTCTAGGTGAAAGCCCACCTCAATTCTTGATCGAGCTGCGGCGCATTGGATTTCTTCTCTAAGAACGATTTTTTCAAGAGCCTTTCTCGAAACCTCGCTCCAATTGATATTCTTGCATTACTCCACGCTACCTTTCAACTCTTCAGTACCGTCACACTAACAAAAAATACACACTGTAAACTTGATTGTGTTGCCAGACCAAAAGAGAAAAAACTCAAAGTATAAATCAGGGTTATACTTTTGTATTTCCGAAGGTATAACTTTGCTCGAGGAAGAACGGAAGATAGGTCCAAAAGGGCAGGTCGTTATCCCACAAGCCATAAGAAAGATATTGAAAATGCAGCCAGGCACCAATGTTGTTGTAAGCCTCGAAGACAACAAAGTGGTTTTAAAGAAGCCCTCATTCGACGCCGTAGCAGTTTTTAGAAAAACAGCAAGAGAAATTCACTACAACAAAGAAATAGATCCTCACGAAGCATATGAAGAATCACTTGAAGAGAGAAAGCGCCATGCTCTACCTTGACGCTAACATCTTTGTTTACGCCGCAATTAATAATGAGGAAAACGGAAAAAAAGCAGAAGCCCTACTCCAGAAAATCCAGCAAGGTGAGGAAAAAGCAAAAACCTCAGCCTTGACTTTCGATGAAGTATTCTGGGCAGTAAAAAAACATAGTCTAAAACTTGCGTTCGAAGTCTGCGAAGCACTCATCAATTTCCCTAACTTAGAGATTATACCTGCAGACAGAGAACTCGCTTTCTCGGCATTACAAATTATGAAGGAAAACAATCTTGCTCCAAGGGACGCTATTCACGCTGCGACGGCTATAGCTGAAAAAGTTGACTGCATGGTTTCAACGGACGCCCACTTCGGCCGAATAAAAGAGCCAAAATGGAAAGCTTTCTGACGCTAAGACATGCTCCCATAATTAAGCAGTATTTTTCACACTTTCAATGACGAAATAGAAAAGTCATTTTAAGATCAGGGTTTGCTGCTTCCGCCTTCGAACAGAGCAAATGAAGACAACTGCTGCAGCAATTATTGCGATTATGAGTCCAAATAAAACTATCGCTTCATATTCGGATGGGTTGTCCGAATTAGGCGGAGTGGGAAAAGGATTTGGTATTAACAAGGTAGGTTCTGGTGTTGGCGAAGGTGTTACGAGTGGCGTGGGAGTAGACGTTTGCGTGATCACACTAGGCGATGAAGAAACTGTTGCCGTTGGAGAAGGGCTTGGGTTTGAAGATGCCAATGCCGTTGGACTTGGACTAAGCGTTGCGTTTGGAAGGGAAGTGCCCGATAACACGTAGACATTACCGTCAGACACAGAAACCAACACCTCTCCCAATGCAGGATCATAGGCGACCCCGGTGGCAGTTGCTCGAACTCCAGAAAGCGAGAGAGTTGCAACAAACACGTTCGTGTCATCTGACAGAACGCATATTGTACGGTTATCCGCATCGAACCCGAAGTAATATCCGCAAATGAAAATTGCGCCTTTGGCGGAATCGTAAGCCAAGTCAACAGGGCCTATTGGCGGCGTCAAATCTGCAACCACTGTGTTATTGGTATCCGATATGACTGAGATCGACGACCCGCCGGCAATAAAGAAGATTTCTCCTTTTCCAGAATCATAAACCATCTTGCCAGGAAGAGGATCCACAGTTATGGTTGAAACGACAGTATTTGTTTCGTCCGATATGACTGAGACTGTACCCGGAAGGATATCGCTATTTGCGCCCGGATTTGAGTTGGCCACAAAAATCACCTTTGCCCAAATCGTAAGCCAATCCTTGGGGAGCATTTCCCACAGCTATGGTTGCAACGACAGTGTTGTTAACATCCGAGATTACCGAGACCGTGTTATCATTGCTGTTGGTTACGAAGACTTCGCCTCTACTGGAATCATAAGCTACACCCACAGGTGCGTTTCCTACTCGTATGATTGCGATCACGTTGTTGGTGGTTTCCGAGATAACCCACACGTTGTTGCCCTTTTCATTGGCTACAAAGATTTCGCCTTTAGCGGGATCGAAAGCTAAACCTGCTAGATTTGTTCCCATGCTAAAGGTTGAAAAAGAGTTGCTGCTGGCTGACAGTACCAAGAGCTCGCCATTACCGTTGTCCATGAAGATTTCATCCTTGCCAGAATCGTAAACTGAATACCAAAAACTCATTCCAACTGGTATCGTGGCGGTCACTTCAACAGCGTTAACGACGGCAGCTGCTGACAGGAAAAAAATTGTGATGATCAGAAATAAGAGTGAGAAGATTTTCTTTAGCCTCATTGTTTCTCTCTCCCACGTCTAACAATGTAAACCAACAAGCCTACAAAAACTATTGCAACTACAGAAATAGCAACAATTGCAAGGGAAAATAATGCCAAGTCATCATGCTTAAGAGGACCCAGTGTTGAACCCAAGCCTATTGTAGGCTGCTCTGTTGGCGAAGAGGTCGGCGACTGTGACTGAGTGATACTAGAAAAACTAACAAAAAAATCCGTTTTCGCTGAATAAACAATTCCTATCAACGAAGAATTTTCATAGATAGAATCATTGTATTCCACGGAGACAACAATGCTGTGTTCGCCTTGAGACAGTTTTGTCAGTTCCTTTGAAAATGTAAAGTTTATTGGGAAAGAATGCTGAAGCCAGTAATAGTCATTCCAGAACCAAAGACCAGAAACCGAAGCATTCTCATTAGGCAAATCGTCCAAAAAATATGAGACTGCTAATATTTTGCAGGCACTATTCTCCGTTATGGTCAGATTTAGACTAGCACTCGCAGAATTACAAACCTGGTCTTGTTGCGGAGAGTCAATTGTCACTGAAAACGGATTAGGTGGCGCAAATGCCGATATTGGGCCGCCTATCGAAGCATCACCAGAAACTGAGCCATCAGTCAAGTTTATTGTCTCTGTGCTGCTCCAATCGCTCGAGGATTTCGGGTCAAAAACAATTTCGTAAGCACCATTTGGCATACCTTTTGGCAGATTGATTACGGTAGGGTTGTAAGTGACTGAATGGTTGCCGTAGATTGCTTGAACCTGAAAATCCCAAACTTGACCTTTTATCAAAGAGTAATAGGGAAACAAGAACAGACTAAACGTCGTATTCTCAGAACTTGATGAAACCTGAAAAGTGTCTGATGAATAGATATTCGGCCAAACCGTCGAATCGTGGTCTTTAAACCTAAGGCCATAAAACAATGTAAGATTTTGGTCGCTTACGCTGAGGGGTACTGGCAAGTTCTTCACTGAAAAATCAACCGTGTTGTTATCAAGGTTATCCATTTTCAGAGTAAAAACAGGAACAGGTGGCGTCGGTAATGCTTGCTGAGCATTAGCAAAATTGACAATTATCAATGAAATAAAGCCTACTAAGATCAGCAATACTGCTATGAATGCCTTCTTACTCATAGCTATCAAATAATCACTGAATTAACCCGCCTAAAAGACTACTTGTAAATATTCTTTGACACAAAAATAACTTTTGAAACAACCCAAAAACTCATTGATTGCGACAATTCCTGCGTGCCCAGATGCTCGCGTTTTATCGAACTTCGATTTGTGACACGCCTTTTACCCACCTCATAGGAAACTCGTCGCCCCCTATGACTAGCCGCACAGGTCCTTCGCCACCCGCAGAAAGAGCCGTCATTGCTGCGCCATTTTTTTGGTAAGCCAAAATCGTGTTCGCATCTTTTGCCTCTTCAATCGATAAAGTCACTGCGAAGCCATCCGGAGCCTGAATGAACACTGAAGTGGCGTTTGGAGAAATTCGTGCCTGCTCAAGGACAACCATAAGCGGGACTCCAGTGTAGTTGAAACCGCCGTTGTCTAAAAGCAGAATTGATTTTGCTCCAAAACACGTCGTAACGTTTGGAAATGCTTCGATTTGGCTGAATGTCAAATCTTCCGGGTTGCCAACTGCACCCCTAATTTGGATGCTTCCTTCGGTTCTTGCATTATGGAGCATCTCAAAATAAACTGGAAAGACCACAATTACCAAAAGCACTGCGACAGCAACGACTATTTTGTCTGCTTTCTTCATCTTCAACTATCCTGCATTTTGTCTGAAAACCATTGTTCCAGCTCTGCTAAGAGCAATACTTGCGATAAACCCTCCTAAGCAGCCACTTATTGCAGCAATCAACCCAAAAAACAACAAAGCAGCTTCAGGCAAAGCCAAGAATAATGCACAATACGAAATTGTTCCCGCAACATTCGCAATTGCTGCAGCGCTCACACAGCTAGCCGAAGAAAATGCTTTACTTCTTGACAGCAAAAAGAAACCATCTATCACAAACCCGGGTGCAAGGTATATGACAAATGTGAAAAGCCCAAAGTTCCCAATCGGAATCAGTAAACTGAAGAAAGCCTGAACTAAAGAGATTGAGGTTGCAGTTCCGAATTTGCGGGTGAACCCGTACCCCATGACCGGCCACATCATGTAGAAACCACCTGCAACCGCGCCGGTAGGAATGTAAAGTGGTCCCGTAACTGTGGCAACCATGGGTTGAATGATGCTTTTTGTGGCAATCCCCAAACTTGCAAAGAGCGCGATGACAACCAAGTCCCTGGTTGTTCCTTTAGACATACCGATCCTAAAAGATGGTTTAGGTTTCGTCAAAAACATCATGTTTACTCTATCAAGGTGAAGAAATAAACATTAAGGTAAACTTGTCAATTCGACAGACAACACAAAATCAGCAGAACGAAATCGCAACCAGGATATTTTCCCGCGTTACCACCAACGGGGAATTCCAAGTTTCAAAACTCAGGTTCTTCTACTAGAAAAAAGCAATTTATTACAGATTGACGGCGTTTAGGAAAGCCCAGAATTCTTCAACCGTTCGGATTTCACGTAACTCAAGATACTCGGGCTTGACATAGTCGCCGGAGCACGAAGTTTTGAAGTAGCCTACGGTATGGGGATAATTCTGTTCAACTTTAATCAAGTCAAGAATTTCATGTAACTTCACTTTCTTTTCCAGAGTTCGACTTTCAGATGAGCCGTCCACGAAAATGACATCGTAATCAGCATATTTTCCCACGTTGCCACCAACTGGGAAACTAATGAAAAAGTCAATTTCCTTGAAATGAAAGGCTTTAAACTTGGAATCCAAAGCATGATCCCATAGAACAACTCTAATCGAAATAGTTAAGCGTTAAGTCCATCCCGCATAGACAAGCTCAGTGAAGGATTGGTCAATAGGCTCTGGTGAATAACGAATTTTCTTTTGCATTTAAACCAGTTATTCCTGTTTTTATTCTGAATCTAAACTGTTTGTATTCAAAACTTCGTTTTCATAAACCTCTTAACTAAACTAAATCGATAGGTTTATCAAAACAACAATTTCAGGACTGATAAAAATGACCGAAGGACCTCAAGAAAGAAGAATATCAGAACTAGAAAAACAAAACCAAGATCTTCAAAAGCAAATTAAGCAACTTGATGAATGGAATAACGAGCTGATCAAATCACAAGAAAAGATGCTTGAAGATGCCATCCAAGAGACAAAAGAGTTCATTGCCGCCAACGAAAAAATGATGAGCGATGGCCAAAAAATAGCTGAACTCTCTACCACCATCGAAAACATCTCCAATGCAATTGCAAAAGTTGCGCCAGAGACTGCATCAGACATAGAAAAAATTGCTAATGCCGCAGAAAACGCTGGCAACGTCGCAGCCAAAGTCTCTGTAAACGCACAAGAAGCAGTAGATGCGAGCACAAAAATGATGGAGATGGGGAAACAAGCTGCCAGTGTTTCTGAACAAATGTCACAAGGCATGAGGCAGGTTAGCACAGCTTCAGAGCAAGTATCCACGGGAGCTCAAAAACTCGCTGAACTCTCACAAAACGCCGCGCAAAGCACAGAATCTTTGAAGAAAGTTATGGATGAAGCAGGGTTAATCGCAAGAGAAACATCAACTGTTACAGATGAAGCCTTAAAGAAATCAAAAGAGGTCAATTTCAAAGGCCAACAAGGTCTTCAAGCAATCGAAAACATCCAGACAAACATAACCAAAGTTTCTGACGCAGTCATGTCCATGGTTAATTCAATCGAACAAGTTGGTCAAATGGCTAATTCTGTTTCTGACATTGCAGGTCAAACAAACATGCTCGCTTTGAACGCTGCTATCGAAGCCGCAAGAGCAGGCGAGGCCGGGCGAGGTTTCGCTGTTGTGGCTGATGCCGTCAAAGGTCTAGCCGGACAATCAAAAGTCGCCGCAGGATCAGCAATAAACCTAGTAAAAGGAATCAAAGACGCAGGCAACCAAACAACCGCAATTTCGACTCAGTCTCAGGCAGGAGCTGCAGAAGGCGCTAACGTAGTTCAAGGAGCAATTAAAGAAGCTGAAGGAATAGCGAAAATCATGGAAACCATGACACAAAAAGTCACCAAACTCACAACCGGGGTAGAAATTGGACTACAATCAATAACCAAGGTTGACAAAAACATTCAAGAAGTTGCCAGCATCGCCGAAGAGAGTTCCTCTGCCTCTGAAGAAGCTTCCGCAGCTGTACAAGAGCAAACAGCCGCCGCACAACAAATGTCTGAATTCGCAAAAGACGTCAGTAACACTGCAGAAGGTGTTCAAAAACTAACACAGACAGTTGTCAGTAGTGCAGACGAAGTGGCAAAATTGGCAGTCGCCGTAAGCAAAAACGCAGAAAATGTTGGCAAGGCATCCAAAGAAATAGCTTTGGGATTCGAAAGAATTAATTCAGCGAATAAAGCGATGCGCGAAGGCGTCTTAGCCACTGCTAAAGCAGCAGAAAAAACTAACTTAGAAACGCAACAACTCGTCGAAAAGCGAATGCAAGTACTTAATGAACTGCGCCAAAAATACAAATTCAAAGACCATGCAGCGGAGCAATAAGTCTCATGCTCGAACAAAACCAAAAAGGATGCATGTCAAATGACAAGTGTTGAAAACCAAAAAATTTCCAGAGAAGAAATACAGATGTTAACTTTCGCCCTGGATAACGTATCATACGGGGTGAATGTGCATCAGGTTCGGGAAGTCAAAAACTTCGAGGGCGTCACACCCGTTCCCTACGCGCCAAAGTATGTGAAAGGGGTGACCAACCTTCGGGGTGAAGTGATTCCAGTGATTGACTTGCGCAAACGTTTTGGTATGGCGGACAAGAAAAACGCTGAAGATGCAGGCATAATGGTGATAGTTCAGGATAAGCATCCAATCGGAGTCATGGTTGATTCTGTCATGGATGTGCTTACACTTCCCAAAAAGGACATTGAATCTAACCCTGACAGTCTGAATACTGATAAGTCTGATGCAGTGCTGGGTGTTGCAAAGCACGACAAAGATCTAATAATTATGCTAGACCTGATGAAGATAGTTGCCAAGGGCGAACTAGAAAATACGGACCACGTTCAAATACAGACGCAACAAGAGGAGCCGAAATAGAATGCAAACTAATTCTCTAGAAGCGGGGGAAAAACTAAAGCGAACTCTGCAACCGAAAAAACGAATCATTCATGTCGATGGTGACCAAAACTTCAGAAATTGGCAAACAAGATAAAACTTCTTGTAAAACATCAAAAGACAAGAGGGTTCTACAAAAAGTGCGATATTGTATTCAGTCATGGTCCTGGTCCGCAAAACTTATTCCAGCAGTTTCACTTGAATTCCTCGTGGGCCAGGATCAAGACATTTTCCTATGATTGATCAATAATTTGAAAAAATGATGATATGACGAAAAATAACTAAATTCGCTTAAAAATGTTAACCTTTGTTCGGAGTCACGTTAATCAATCAAATCTTTTCCGTCACAACTCCCATTAACATAATATCAGGTGTAACACTGAAAGGGCAAGACGGCAAGAAATAAACCCCAATTACCTTAACAGCGCGTTGTGAGAAAACAACTCCAAGTTTAGCCGGCATATGATCCAAAGCACCTTAGTCGAAAACCCAGATGTTGAATATTTTACACCCAACTTGCTTATTTGTGGTTTACCGCGTGATGAACCACGTGTTGGTTTTCTGCTGCTGAGTCAAGGTTGATCTCCTGGCGCTATTTTAATAGGATGTTTCAATTCAAGAAGCTGAAAGTTTTTCGCGCCGTCTTTAGTACTTCCGGGAACTGTTACTGAGAATTTTATGCCTTCGCCAGGTTCTCCCTCTTCATTTATCGTCCAACCATAAACATCCATCATTTTTTTAATCAAAAACAACCCAAAACCCGTGCTACCTCCAGTACTAAAGCCCTCAGAAAAGAGCTTCTTTTTGTTTTCGTGTGAGATGCCTACTCCGTTATCCTCATAAATCAGCCTAAGCCCACCTAACGCTTCCCGCTCACAATACACTTTTGCGGCGGTAGCTTTTTCGCCATGTTTCAGAGTGTTGTCAATTAAGTTATAGAACATTTGTTTCAGAAACGAATCCGACAGAACTCTTATGCCGTGGCAATCATTATCAACCTTAAGTTTTAAATCTGAGAAAAGAGCCACGGCCCCATCCACAGCCTCACCCACATCGACAAAAGTTAAGTTTTCGACGCCTAGTTGCTCGTACATTTTGGCGAACTCGAAGATCTTTGCCGATTCTGCGACAGCCTGCTCTATCCTTTTGAGCCTCTCAACAACGTCAGGCTGATCTTTATGCTTCGTTTTCAGCACGTGCACATAAGTATTCACCGCACACAACTTATTGCTAACATCATGTCTCGTCAAGCTGCCCACAACACGCAGCTTCTCATTCATCAAGTCAATTCTGTCCCTACTTTCTCTTAGTTTCACTAGCGCCTCTTTCTTTTCATTTATGTCTACAGAGAGTTCCAACGCCGCGAAAACATTTCCATCTTTGTCTCTAAGTGGAGTCGTTATGAGCTCAACCCAAACAG
>DATJPJ010000245.1:0-2416 GCA_035506455.1 Candidatus Nanoarchaeia archaeon | reverse complement strand
CCAGTCAACTTACATTCACCATCGACGACGAACACGTGATCTTGCTGTTTTTCCATCATAAGCTGGGCGATTTCTTCGAGGTTCATTTTCTCGTCAATCAGCAACGGTTTATGCATCACGGATTCGGAAAGGCTAACTTCTTTGTGATAAATATCAACGTATCCTAAGTCTTCTAAATTAATCACGCCCACCACCTGTTTTCCTTCATCAATAATTGGCAGGACTCTAAACTTTGTTCCTTTAAACGTCTCGAGTGCCTCCCAAATAGTCATACCTTGCCGTAGAGTCACGGGATTTCGTGTCATGAAGTCTTTAGCAGCAGTAGCCTTCAACTTGTCCGGAATCAGTTTTTCGCCTTTTACGTAAAACCTTTCAAGAGCCAATTCTTCGGTTTTAAGGCGAGTGCGTGGCTGAAGAGGATAGAACGAATGTTGCCCTGAAACGAGATAGCTAACTCCACTCGCGAGAAGTGCGGGGATGGCAAAAATGCCGCCCAATGTTTCGACGACGAAAGCCACTGGTGTCAACAGGATTTTGTGGGTTCCAGATAACAACGCGGCCATTCCGACCGCAATGAAAAGAACTGGATAGCTGAGATTGAAGATAGACGAGAAAATCAGACCTATGCCTGCCCCAACTATTATCGTCGGAAAGAAAAGTCCACCGCTCCCTCCGAAATTAAGCGTAATCGAAGTTGTGAGAGTTTTCAACAAAACGATAATAACCAGAACGGCCAGGGTGAATGCAGTTCCTTTTACGATCGCGTTGACAAATTGCAGTCCAACGCCAATAGTGTACAGAGAAAAAACTCCAGAGATTGTTAGAATCATGGCCCCTAACGAAATTAAACCATAATTGCCAACTCGTTTTTTCAGCTTAAATGCGAATTGCTCAGTCCACGAAAAGGTTTTAGTAAAAAATATCGCGTAAAGCCCACATATTAATCCAAGTAACAAAGAAAACACTATTTCATTCAAGGAAAGCGGGACGTTTCCAATGCTGCCGAAAAGCGGTTGACTTCCAAGCGCCGCAATCGCGACAAGGTAGGCTGGAACTGAAGCAACAACAGCTTCAATAAACATCTCTCTATCCAAATCGTTTTTGTATGGAATTTCAAGGGCAAATAATATAGCTGTTAACGGCGTCCTGAACGTCGCCGCCAATCCAGCTGCTGCGCCGGCAATGAACAACCTGCGCCTAAGGTCAGCTGGAACCTTGAATCGACGGGAGACTGCAGATGCAACCCCGCCTCCGGCAAGCAAACTTGGGCCTTCAGGACCGGCGCTTCCTCCTAACCCTATTGTTAAAATGGAAGCAGTTGGCTTAACAATTGCATCCCTCAGATTTATTTCGCCATTTGATAGATGATATGCTTCAAGAACAGTGTGAGTTCCCGAACCCGTGGTTTTTGTATCAGCCAAATATTTGACTAATAAAAAAGGAACTAGAAGTGCAGAGAGCGAGAGTGGAAAAATAACGAGTAAACTAAAAGAAATTGCACTTTGAGTAATATTTTGAAAACCGAGATAAAGTAGGTTAAATCCCACTGAAATGGCAGCTGCTAATAAGCCAACACCAGCCACCAACAAATAGTATCTAATGCCGTCGTTAAGCTTGCTCATTTCACCCAAGTGACCTATTATTTCGAAATATAAGGCTGACTCCAACGATTAACTTTCTTTTATGCCCGAATCAAAAAGAACGCACAGGCCAACCTGAGAATCGTTTCACCTCCGATCATCGGTGTGGATAATAAATCATGGAAACGCTTAGGCGTGTTCCGCTGGTTCGACTTCACCAATCGCCCCTGTGCGAATCATATTTTCCGCGAACATATGTCGACGTTAAAATTCATACGTGTGTTTAGACTTAACTTCCTGCACCTTCATAGGTAAAATAGCCGGGGTGAAAAAGGGATACTTGGGTTTGGATTTTGACCCATTTTCGGTTTCTGAAGATTTTTGAGCCTTGAGAGCTTCTTCAATTTGAACACATCGCAACGTGCTTTGATATTGCTGTGTCCAAGCTTTTACATAGCACAGTGCCTGTCTTTGGTTTCATCTAGCACAATTAGTTTCTATTTCTCTTCAGTTGGCTTTCCATCGTACTCTTCAGGTTTTGCTTCGGCTTCTGCTTTGGTGTGTCGAATGGTCTTATCGATGTGTTCTGGTGGCGAATAGATTGTGTACAGTTTCAGTTTCCGCTTCTTTGAAGTGTTTATGACGTTGTGTTTTGCTCCTGATGGAACAATCACTGCATCGCCATCTTTGACTTTGTACTCTGTTTCGTCTATGATGACTTTTCCTTTGCCTTTTTCGAACCTAAAGAACTGGTCAACTGTTTCATGTGTTTCCATGCCGATTTCTTCTTGCGGTTCAAGACACATCAAAACTAGTTGACTGTATTTTCCTGTGTA
>DATJPJ010000244.1:0-6208 GCA_035506455.1 Candidatus Nanoarchaeia archaeon | reverse complement strand
TCCGAGCATCGCGGTAAGGATTTTGACGTTGATCTTAACATTAAGATTATGAGCAAGAGCCCCCTTTTTGAAGTTAGATTCACACGTTCCACAATGCCGCTTAAACTAGTTATGTATGACGAAAAAGAAACCTACACGAGTATTTCACTTACTCCCGAGACTGACATGCCAATGTTGTGGTCTAACAATCCTAACTTCGTTCGTATAATGGTGAATCAGTTTGACGAGTTTTGGGCAAGTGCGGAAAAATTCAAGGCTAAGAAGCGTGAAAGAACTACCAAAACAGTTGATCTGTGACATGAAAGAAAAAATGGTTCTGTAAAGGTGAGTTTTGTTCGTTACGTTATTTTAGGTTGGATGGAATCGACTTTTCAAGCTCTAACACGTCGAGCCATTTCCCATCCAGTTTGCCGTGATTTTTGTGGAGACCCGCTTCCAGGTAGCCTTGTTTTTCGAAGAGGTCTATGCTTGCTTTGTTGAAAGTGAAAATGCGCGCCATCAATTTCCAATAGCCCAGTTTGGCGGCTTCGTCAAACACTGTTTTCAGTAGAGCTTCGCCTATGCCTTGTCGCCGATGATTGTTCTTAATGTAGACTGAGACTTCACCTATGCCGTCGTAGCATGGTCTTGGGCTGTAGGGTGAGATGGAAACCCAACCATAAACGGTTTTAGGGTCAGAATTGGTTGCGACGAAAAATGGGTGTTTTTCCTTTCCTGAGGATATTTTGTGAAGTATATCTGGCGCATTAAAGTGTGTTGTTATGAATGTGGCTTGGCGCTCGTCGATTCCTTGATTGTAAATTTCGGCTATTTCTGCGGCGTCTTCGGCTGTTGCTTGTCGGATGACAAGTTGGTTTCGCTGGGGCATATCGATTAATTATTTCAGCGCGGATATATTACTAGTGGCTAAGTTTTCATTCTTGAAGGCAAATAATCAGTTGTGACTGATGCCTAAGGGGACAAATGTTGGCTTGGTCTTTTCTTTTGTTTGCTAAGTAGAGGGAGTGGATGTTGTTGCTGGGGATTGAAGATTTAGTTGTTCTATGGCTTTCTTGATTGTGGCCATTGAGGTTTCAAATCGTGCTTGAGATTCGTTTGAAAGTTTGAGTTCAACTATTCTTTCCACGCCGTTTCTGCCTAAAACAACTGGGACTCCAATGGAGTAGTCGCTGCATCCATATTCGCCACCGGGGCATGTGGAGACGCTCATGACTCTGTTTCTGCCCATGATGACGGATTCTGCGGTTAAAGCTATGACAGCTGCTGGAGCGTAAACAGTGGCTCCTTTGAGTTTGATGACTTCGGCGCCACTTGCTATTGTTTGGGCGACAATTTTGTCAATTTGTTGTTTTGTGAGCAGGTCCGTGATGGGTATGCCTGATACTGAGGCGTATTCGACTAGCGGAACCATGGTGTCTCCATGTTCGCCTATGACCAGTGCTGTGGTGTCTTCGCGGGAAACGTTGAGTTCTGCAGCAATGTAACTTCGGAAGCGGTTGGTGTCAAGTATGTTGCCCATGCCGAACACATGGTTTTTTGGTAATCCGCTTTCTTTTCGCGCTACGTATGTCATGATGTCCACGGGGTTAGTGACGATCATGAGTTTGCAGTATGGTGCGTATTTCGCGACTTCCTTGACGACTTCGCGGACAACTTGTGCGTTGCCGTTCATAAGGTCGATGCGTGACATGCCAGGTTGTCTGGGATGTCCAGCGATGAGAATGACTAGTTCGCTGCCCGCCATGTCTGAGTAATCGTTTGAGCCGCGGATCTCGCCGTCAAATTCAATGGCTGGTGCCGCTTGCATCATGTCCAACGCTTCACCCTTTGCTAATTCACCGTAAACGTCGATAAGTTGGACGTCACTTATTCGGTTCTTGAGAATTTCAAAGGCAGTTGCTGAACCAACTCTGCCCGCACCTATTATGGTGATCATAAAAATAACCACAATGACAATGTGCGGTTAGTCTCATAAAACTAGCGCTTGAATGTTGCTGTAATTAATTTTTGCTCATCAAGCTTTTTAGTGGCGTGACGCTCCTATTTTGTGAATATGCATGACTGATCTCGAAATCGCGAAAAACGAACTTTATGAAGAAAACATGACTCTGGTAATTATCAAAAATGGCGAACTGCTCTATTCGACGAAGAGCCATCGCATTAGTGGCTTCCTCGATGCGATAGACAAACGTGGTAAAAACCTCGAAGGGGCAAGCGTGGCCGATAAAGTGGCGGGAAAAGCGATTGCGCTTCTCTGTGCTTACGCAAGGGTTAAGGAAATCTATGCGGCTGTTATGAGCCGGCAAGCGTTGGTTGTCTTTAAGAAACATAATATCATTTGTCACTGGAATGAACTGGTTGAAACTATCCTTGACGCAAATAAGACAGGTATGTGTCCATTCGAAAAAGCGGCAGAAAGCATTTCTGACCCTGAGAAGGTTTATGGGTCTTTTAGGGATTTGCGTGAAAGGTTCAGGAGTTTTTAAGTCGTCATCAGTTGAAGTCTATCAAGGCGAAATAGGTTCGATTTCTTGCTGGCCTTTATGGTGGATATGATTTTTTCTTTTTTTGATTTTTTTAATCTCTTGTAACTTTGCTTTTTGAGTCTTCGAACAGTTTATATCACAGCAGACCTGAAAATATACGGAGATTCTTATGGCTAATGAACTCTTGCACTTAACCGACAAAAATTTTGAAGAAACCATAAGCAAGAATAAAGTCGTTCTTGTTGACTTTTGGGCTGGGTGGTGTGGGCCTTGCCGGGCTCTGGCGCCTACTATTGAAGAGTTATCTAAGGACCTTGCTGGAAAAGTCGTTGTCGCAAAACTTGATGTGGACGAGAATCCTGGTACGGCGGAGAAGTTTCAGGTTTACAGCATTCCAACAGTAATCCTGATTAAAGATGGTCACGAAGTTGACCGCATCGTGGGTCTTTGCCCAAAGAAGCAGTATGATGCCGCCCTGCAGAAGCATATGTAGTAAAAAGCTATTGCCGCGGGTTCTTCATTTTTTCATACATTTTTTCTAGTGTCCAGCGTATGCTTGATTTTAGTTCTCTGAAGCGTTCTTCGTCTACGTTGCGTATGACGATTTCGCGAATAAACTCGCCTTCGCGGACGATGTTGTAGCTGAACATTTTGTCAGGTGTAATTTGTTTTAGTCTTGCTAGCTCGGTGTCTTTGTCTTGCATCTTGGCCAAAACTCGTTCGACCAGGAAATTCGTGAATGGTGGGGTGTTGACGCTAAAGTGCTTGCTTTCGTCGGGCAAGATGTGTACGCTGTCTTTTTCGACATAGATTATGGCGAGTGACTCTTCATTGGGCGTTTTGAGAGGTATAACATTTTCAGGTTCGCCGCCTTGATACCCAAGAGGTTTATTCTCTTTTGGTGCCGCTTCTGTCTTAATGGGTTCGGGTTGTTTGGGCTTCTCTTTGGATTCTGTATTTGCGGGTGTTTCGGCGTCTTTAATGTTGCCACGTCTAAATCCTTTCTCAAGGAGCATTTGGTTGACTGTTTCAAGGGTGGCTTGCAACTCTTTTGCTTCGGCATCCAATTCTTCTAGCTTTTTTTCTAGGCGTTGTTTTAATGCGAGCATGGATTTCATTCTTTCTTGGTCTTGTGACATTTGCTTTCCGTTCCTGCGGTTACTTGCTATGGCTTATCAAGTCTCGCTTTTCACCTTTAAGCTTAATCCAAAGAGATGGTCGCCCGTTAGATTGAACCCGGGTGAAATAGTATACGATTATTCACGGATTGTTTTTTGGTTAGGTTGGTTGAGTTTCGCCTATTTTCTTTAGTTGGCGGCGGTACATTTCGACTATTTCCGCGCTTGTGGTGGCGTCTTCTGGTGCTTTGTCGGTACGGTATTTGCCTGTAAACCTGGGAAACCTTATGGCTAGGCCGCTGCCTTTTCGGATTGAGTCCATGGCGCATGGGTGTATTGGGCTGAGGGTGACTTCTGCGCCTCGAACTTCTAGGACGACGGCGGGTTCAAACCATACATCCGCTTCTAACATTGAGGTTACTCGTGTAGGTTTCTTGGGTACTTCGTGTTTGCGTAGTAAGTCGGGTATGGCTTTGAGGTCTTTGTCGGTGAAGCCTGTGCCTAGTTTTGTTACGGTCTCAAAGGTGTCTTTTTCTTTGTTGTAAGTTGCTATTAGAAGAGCTCCGTATGTGCCTGCGCGTTTGCCTCTTCCATGGAATGCACCTACTACAACGAGGTCTACGGTGTCGTTCATTTCGCTCTTGTAGTCTCGTTTGTATTTTATCCAAAGCCAGTCTCTGGATCCTGCTTGGTAAACGGATTCTTTGCTGATGGATTTGCATACTAAGCCTTCACAGCCGTCTGCGATGGCTTCTTCAAAGAAGGTTTCTAGTTGTTTGGGGTTGTTGGCAATGGCTTGTTTGGCTAGTGTCATTCGGTCGCTTTTGGAAATCGCCTTTTCGAGTGCTTTTCTTCTCGTCAAGTAGGGTTCCTGGGTAAGGTCTTTTCCATCTATGTATAGAGCGTCGAACATGAATAGTGAAACAGGGTACTCTCCGATCGCCGCTTCTATTCTGTATTTTCTCCTTCGATGCATCAGCTCTTGGAAAGGTCGCATTTCTCCCGTTTCAAGGTCCATCGCGACGCATTCGCCTTCCAAGATGGCTTCCTTGGCGTTGATGCATCCCGTTGCTAGTTCTATGGCGTCTGGGTACTGTTCTGAAATTTTTTCTAGCCGTCTGCTGAAGAGAACAATTTTTTTGTCTTTCTTGTGAAGTTGAATGCGTTCTCCATCATATTTGTACTCAGTTGCGCATTTGCCTCCGAACTTCTCCAGTATCTCTTCAGGTGACGAGAGTCTCTCTGCTAGCATAGGGCGGATGGGCTCGAAAATGCTTACTTGGAATTTCTTTATGCCCTCAATTCCTTTTTCGGCTGCTACGCATGCGACTCTGCCTAGGTCTGAGCTGATGCTGTAGGCTCGTTCTATGAGGTCGCGGTTTTCTTTTCCGCCGCCGTAGGCGATGGCTAAGGCGTCTAGTACTGTCATGTCGGCTATGCCTAACCGTAAGTCTCCGGTGACTGTTCGGAGAATGTACTTTGCTTCTTGAGGTGAAGCATCCGATAATAGTCCTGTTAGAAGAGTGAGTTTTGTATCCACTGTTCCGGAACCTGCGAGGCTAGCCATCTTGTCTAGGGTTTCGTACACGCGTTGAACTGTGAGTGTTTTTTGAGCCCCAAGAGTAGATTGCCGTTTTGTTGCCAGAATTTTTTGTGCGGTTTCTCCAATGTCTCCGCTTTTCTGAAGGTCCGATTCGATTTCGCTTTCTTTTCTTCCGGTAGCGCGTGCTAGCGATTTGATGGCGGAACGTTCGGCGACTCCGATTTCTATTCCTTCAAAATCCGGGTACAACTTGCCCTGAGTTAGGTAAACAACTTTGTCGAGCAGGTTTTTGGGTGTTTTTTTAATCAGGTCAACTAGAAAATCTGTCATTTCGAGGCGTTTGCTTGTGGCTTCGATTTTCTCGTAAATGTCGGCGATTTCGGAGTATCGCATGGACGCTGACAATTTTGTATCTCCATTAGGTATAGGCGGGTTTGTTCCTTTAAAGCAGTTTCCTGGCGTTTTTCTCGATAGATGCATTGGCGCACTTTGATGGAGGTTTCGAGGAGGGAGGTACTCATTTGTCGGGACATTAATTTTTTCAATCGTCGCGACAATGGGGAAAAACCTTGTTTTTGGGTTTAACGCGGTCTGCTTTTTGTGAAACCAGTTTATTGGCAATTGTCCTGCGATTGTCCCATTGTGCTAGATGCCGACCGCAAGTCTGTTGCAAAAAAGCGACTAGATTATGCACAACCTGTGCGTTTTACTGCCACTTAACCAACAAGTCACTCAGCGGGTAAGGTGGCTTTTGGGGAGATATCGAAAGCGCCGAAATTACCCGGAGGATTGGGAGGGGTAGCATGTTCGCAGCTTGGGTTTTTTTTAATGTTGAACATTGCTAAACCTTGGTTTTGGGGGTTGTGGCTGTTTGCTTTTTGGTAATGCAGCTTTTTTGTAAGTGTTCAGTCAATGTTCAAATCTATGTTCGCGATGCAGAAAACCAATGTTCAAGTTAATGTTCAACATAGGTAAGTCAGTCCTGGGTTAACGGGTCTGGACGAGTTTGGACCCCGGTCATTTGTCCCGTCAATGGATTTTTGCATTGTGGGACAATGGTG
>DATJPJ010000243.1:0-5780 GCA_035506455.1 Candidatus Nanoarchaeia archaeon | reverse complement strand
AATAAACATCCACACCACTCGGAGAGCTGGTATTACCGCGGCGGCTGACACCAGACTTGCCCTCTCCTTATTCCCCCAGCGTTCTAGACTGGGTAAAAGCCTTCCTCAGCGGATGGCACTCGGGATAGCCCTGTCAAGCTTGCGCTTATTGCAAAGTTTTCGCGACTGCTGCGCCCCGTAGGGCCTGGGTCCTTGTCTCAGTACCCATCTCCGGGCTCCCGCTCCCACGGCCCGCACCGGTAAAAGGCTTGGTGAGCCATTACCTCACCAACAACCTGATCGGTCGCGGCCTCATCCTTAGGCGATACCTACGAGCATAACGCAGGATCTTTTAGGTGAAAACACATTCCAGTGTTCTTCACCTATCGAGAATTAGCCCCAGTTTCCCGGGGATATTCTCGTCCCAAGGGCAGATTAGCCACGTGTTACTGAGCTGTGTGCCGTGACTCGTTTTGGCTGAGTCACTCGACTAGCATGTCTTAGTCCTATCCCGATAGCAGTGGGGTCCGGCAGGATCAACCGGAGTTATGCACTCCGATAATCTGTCGGAACTTTTGTTTTTTGTGTGGTACGAATATTGATATTTACACATCTTCCTCGCATTCGATCTACTTAACTGGATTTGGAGGGAGAAACATTCCACTCTATACGTCAAAGCCCAATTCAGACCTAACTGAGCAATTAGTCAGGTCCACATACGTGTCCCCGCAATTGGAGGCCAACTCCATCATCCCTGTAAGGCAAACGCCGTTTCGGTACGGGTTGAGCCGCCGCCATGTGATAATTGCGGGGCTAGCAATAGTAGCTGAGTTCTCTTAGAAGAGACACTAACTGATATAAAGATTTCTTTTCCGTTCACATAAACCGCGACTTGCTACCGAGGTAGGTTTTGTGAACAATATATCAGCATTTAAACGTAGTCATTGATTACTTTTTAACATTTTGGCAAGCAATTTGAAGTTTAAGACTCTTTGGCACAACGCTATAGCGACGGCTTAAGGGGCAATTCATGAGAATAAGGAGGCTTTCGCGATAAAGACAGGGAGTCCCCGCATCTTAATATCTAAGTGTTCATTAGAAGGCACCATTTCGAAGCGTGAGGTCAACTTAAAGCCAAAGGTGTTTCCCCCGCTCTTCCCGATTTAACCCTCGCGCCTAAGTTAACCAGCTTTTATTGTCCACCAAATGTGTTTAGGAAAATAGAATAAAAACGTGTTTACATTCCAGCGCTAACTGGGCAAAAGTTTTATCTATTTTTAATGAAGGGGTTGTGTTATGCCAACGTTTGAATGTAGTGTCTGTGGAAAAAAAGTTCGTGCTGAATTTGAAGTCTCATGTACAGGCGATGTGAAACGTAACGTAGAAAAAGCGCCTTGGTGCTGTGGAAAAGAAATGATCGAATCTATCGACGACTAGTTTCTTTCAAATAAAAAAATTTTTTGTGCGGTTAAATCGTGGGGGAACAGCTCTCGCATTCTTAGAGTTTGAGCCAGAGCAAGATACCCATAATTAAACCGTAAATAGCCAACGCTTCTGCCAAGGCAACAATCAGGAAGCTTCTGAAGAACGTTTCTGGTTTCTCAGCTAAAGCACTGATTGCAGCGCTGCCAGCCGACGAAATGGCGAGACCAGCGCCTAAGCCAGGTAAGCTGATGGCCAATGCAGCGGCAAATGCAATGGCGACTTTGTCGTAAGGACCAGCGGTGCCTGTGGTTGTTTGGTCTTGAACGGTTTGAACTGTCAATGCAGCAGCCATGCCCATGAGAGGTAGTAGTACAAGTGGAAGTAACACGAATAGCAATAATTTACGTTTCAAGTTAAGTCAAACTCCAATACTATTCAATAGCACATTGTTGCTTAGCATTTAAGTTTTTCTTATTGGACAAACCATCTTACGGTGAATTAAAAGCTCAAGCAGTATCTACATTTTTTCCCGCTTGATTTCTGAGTTCATTGAGGTCTGCGCGGACTTTCTCAAGGTTTGCAGCTGCGTTTTTCTCTATTTTTTGGAGAAACCCTCGATAGTCAGTTTCTATTTTTTCGGATGACGACATAGGTTTTCACATGTTAATTATTTAACGACTAAAACGGGGCATGGTGAATACTCGATGACCCGTTCAGCGACGCTGCCGATTAGAATGCGTTCTGCGCCTCTGCGCCCGTACGTACCCATGACGATTAAGTCGACGTTTAAGCTTTTAGCTAAGTTAACGATTTGTTCAAACGGTCGACCCTTAACTAGCATCGAAGTGGATTTTACGGCTTCTTTTTCCGCTAATCCGATTACGTAGTGAATGTATCTTTGACCGTCAGTTTTTAGTTCTGACTCAACGGTTTCCCGTTCCTCGGGCTTGGAAAATTGGTCGATAACCACTTCGTCGATGACGTATGTGATCGTGATTTGGGCGTCGTGAGTTTTAGCAATGCTTATGGCGTATTCAGCTGCGCGCATGCTGTAGTCGGAGCCGTCGGTGGGAACCAAGATTTTTTGGATTGTTTCAGAACTAAACTTCTTCAACTTTGTTCAATCTCCTTCTTGTTACCTTTAATCATAGACTTAATTTTTTTAGTCCTAACGAATTCTTCTCGATCCTTCTCTTCTAAGACCAACTCTATCCATTTGGCGGTGTTTCGGTAGCGTGGGATTAGGACGTGGTTGAGGGCGTTTACGCGACGTTGGGTTCTTCGTACGTCGTTGGCGATTTGGAAGGTTGTTCCTTCGGTTTTCGCTAAGTGTGCAAGTAACTCGAGTACTTTCTGGAATTGTTTGAAGGCGCTGTCTAATTCAGCGCTGGTGTTAGCGAAGCCGTAATCGGGTTTTAAGTCTTTTTTATCTTGAAAAGTCACCACGGGCACAGTTACGCCCATGATGCTGCGGTAATCCATAATGTATTCTGCTTGGTTACTGGTGGTTAGGGCGGTGTTGGCTATGGCCTCGGAGCCTTTAGCCATGTTGGCTTCTTTCAGACGCTCATACGCCGTTGCAAGAAACTCTTGGAGTTCCTCGCGGGTTTTTTCAGCATCATAGACGCTTCCGCGTAGTTCGCGTAAGAGAATATCGCGTTTACGTTCAAGTACTTCCCGCCCAGATTCCGCTAGATTCAGAGTTTTCTTTGTCTGAATCAAGTTAATTCTGGTTGGGCTAATATTTTCTGCCGACATGTCTGGTCCTACTTCACTTCAATGTCTGTCTTTGGCAGGTACTTCTGGATGTATTCGGGTTTGATTGCGGTTAATTCTTCTTCAGGTAAATCTGAGAGTGCATCCCAGGCGATGTCGAGTGTCTGCTCGATTGTGCGGTTTTCGTTTCTGCCTTGATTAATCAGTGTTTTCTCGAAGCGTTCTCCGAAGCGCAAGTATTCTTTGTCTCTTACACCTAAGCCTTCTTCGCCGATGATTGTTACCAGTGATTTGACTGAGTTGTATTGGGCATAAGCGCTATAGAGTTGGCTTGCTACGTTTGCGTGATCTTCGCGGGTGCTGCCTTTGCCGATTCCGTCTTTCATGAGTCGGGAGAGGCTGGTTGAGATGTAGATTGGTGGGTAAATGCCCTGTTTTTCTAAACTTCTGCTGAGCACGACTTGACCTTCTGTTATGTAACCTGTTAAGTCTGGGATCGGGTGGGTGATATCATCGTTTGGCATGGTTAAGATGGGCATCTGTGTGATGCTGCCTTTTTTTCCGATAACTCTACCTGCACGTTCGTAGAGGCTTGCTAAGTCGCTGTACATGTATCCAGGGTAACCTTTTCGGCTTGGAACTTCTTCCATGGCTGCGCTGACCTCACGGAGAGCCTCGCAGTAGTTGGTCATGTCTGTCATGACAACTAGAACGTGTGATTCCTCTTCAAATGCCAGGTATTCTGCTAAAGTCAATCCAGCTCGAGGCGTGATTATGCGTTCCACTGGTGGGTCTTCGGCTAGGTTTAGAAACATGGCAACATTTTTGATTGCGCCTGTTTCTTCGAAGCTTTTCTTGAAGAAGGCTGCGTCGTCGTGTTCGAGACCCATGGCTATGAAAACAATGTTGAATGGTTCGTTAGCATTTCGAATTTGGGCTTGGCGCACAATTTGTGCTGCAAGTTCGTTGTGACTAAGGCCTGGGCCGGAAAACACTGGTAGTTTTTGTCCACGCACGAGACTGGTTAAGCCGTCGATGGCGGAAATTCCTGTTTGGATGAAGTCTTTTGGGTACTCGCGTGCGTTGGGGTTAAGGGGGTAACCATTTACGTCACGTTTTTCTTCTGTGAAGAAACGTGGATGACCATCTATGGGTTCTCCAAAACTGTTCATTACGCGCCCCAACATCTCTGTGGAGACTGGAACCTCTAACGAATGGCCTAGGAATCGGGTGCGTGTTGCCGATGGCGACAGGCCTGTAGTGCCTTCGAAAACCTGCACTGTAACAGCTTTCTGGCTGATTTGGATTACTTTGCCTAACCGAGTTTCGCCGCTTTGTGTTTTAACTGAGACTAGTTCATCGTAGCTTACGTTTTTGACGTTTTCTACAACGATAATTGGTCCAGAAATTGATGCGACTCCTTTATACTCTAAACCTATTCCTGCCATAGCAATCTACCTCAGGGTTGCCTCCAACATCGCAATGTTGTCATACATTTTCTTTTCAACCTCATCGAGCTTGGATAGTTGATCGTTGGGAATGCTATTTTTCATACGCATTATGTCTTCGGTTACCGGCAATTCTGTGACTTTGAAAATTGGAGCACCCTTGGCGACAACATTGTCGGCTAAGCGGTGGAAGTCCACAATAATTTTCAGCATCTTAAACTGTTTCTGGGGCGAGCAGTAAGTGTCGATGGCGTCCAAAGCGTTCTGTTGTAAAAAAGCAATACGGATAATGCGTGCAGTTTCAAGAAGTAGACGCTGCTTGTCTGGGAGGGCTTCGGGACCGACAAGTTTTACGATGTTTTTAAGTTCGTCTTCTGCCTGCAATATTCGCATGGCTTCTTCTCTGTAAGCATTCCATTTTTCGTCAACGTTTTTGTGCCACCAACCTGCTAGTTCGGCGATGTATCCGCTGTAGCTTGCCATCCAGTTGATTGAGGGGTAGTGGCGTGCATCAGCGAGTTCTGCGTCGAGCGCCCAGAAGACGCGGGTGAATCGTTTGGTGTGTTGTGTGACTGGCTCGGAGAAGTCTCCGCCTGGAGGTGAAACTGCTCCAATCGCGCAGATTGAGCCGACGCGGTTATCGCTACCCAAGGTTTCAACGACGCCTGTTCGCTCGTAGAATTCTGCGAGCCGAGACGGTAGGTAGCTTGGGAAGCCTTCTTCAGCGGGCATTTCTTCGAGTCTACCTGAAACTTCACGGAGTGCTTCTGCCCATCTGCTTGTCGAGTCAGCCATCAACGCCACTGCATAGCCCATGTCGCGGTAGTACTCGGCTAATGTGATGCCTGTGTAGATGCTTGCTTCTCTGGCCGAAACGGGCATGTTGCTTGTGTTCGCAACTAGAATCGTGCGTTCCATAAGTGGGTGGCCTGTGGTTGGGTCGATTAGTTTGGGGAAGCTATCTAGCACATCGACCATTTCGTTGCCACGTTCTCCGCAGCCGACGTAGATGACTATGTTTGCGTCGGACCACTTGGCAAGTTGCTGTTGAGTGACGGTTTTGCCTGCGCCGAAGGGCCCTGGGATGGCTGCGCTCCCTCCTTTGGCTATGGGGAAGAAAGTGTCGATTACACGTTGACCAGTGATTAAGGGTGCTACTGCGCCAAGCCGTTTAACGTGGGGTCTTGGCAGCCTTACTGGCCATTTCTGGAG
>DATJPJ010000242.1:0-8100 GCA_035506455.1 Candidatus Nanoarchaeia archaeon | reverse complement strand
AGAAGATGCGTCAATGATCATGTTTGACGACTTCTACCGGATTGAGCAACAATGCTTTCAAGAAGAAGCTTTCTCGAAGCAACAAATTGGCTTTTTGTTACTGGATTACAACACCGTGAGTTTGGCAGCAAGAGTAGATGGCGAACTTGCGGGTTTTATCATTGCTAGAATTGACTTAATAAAAAATCGACTTTCCGGACATATAATGACGATAGATGTGGGGTCCAGTTTTAGGCGAATGGGAGTCGGGCAACGGTTGATGATGGAAGCCGAAGCGATATTCAAACAAAAGGGCGTAGAGGAAGTTAGATTGGAAGTTAGAGAGGGGAACGCCGCCGCGATTGCGCTTTATGAGAAAATGGGGTACAAGAAGATTTCGAGGTTAGAACACTACTATGGCGAGGCTCATGGGTTTTATTTTCGAAAAACAATACCGTGAGAAACGGGCAGATCGCCTGCGACATATATAACCTTTACGTATCACCTGAGGGTATACGGATAGTTAATAAACGCAAAACCTTAAGAACGAGGCTTCAATGGTATGTTGGGGGCAAACGGAGATTTGTCTAAGAGACAAACCAACGAGCAAGCACTTGTGAGGACCATAGTCGTTTTGATTCGGAACACGACTTGGCGTTGCGGAAAGCTCGAGCGCTCCATCGTCAAACACCTCCACAAGCGTCACGAGAACTTTGGCAAGTCCGAAATGTCTGTCAAAGATATGATGCATACATTGAACTTGTCAGGGGAGAAAAGAAACGAGTTTTTGGACGCTCTCAGACGATTGGAAAAAAGAAACATAGTGAAGCTGCTTTAGGCTCTAACCGTCCTCTACAAGCCCTTTTTTATTTTATTTGTTTCTTGGCACTTCCAACCCACATTTTAACGATTCTGGGTGAAACCATCAGTTTCGCAGCTAAGTCTTCAGGAGAAGCTTTTGCCAGATCCTCAATTGTGTTAATTCCGATTGCATTTAGTTGCTCTGCCCGCTTTGCGTTGATGCCTCTTATGGCTGTAAGATGAGACATAGCTATGGGGACAACTGCTGCTTCAAGCGCAGGAGTTTCGGCGGGTGCTGACAACTGAGGAGAAGGTTCAGGAGCAGTTAACACCGGCTTAGGAGTCACAGAGTCAACCTGCATTGATGGGGTAGAATCTGGGGCCGGAGCCATAACTTCAGGAGTCGGGGCAGCTTCTGGTTTTGGTTGTTTGCTTGGAATTTCATCGTTGCTGGTCTCAACAATAGTCGCGGGTGCGGCTGGAGCTTCAACAACCGGTGTTTCCACGTTAGCTGCTGAAATAGTTTGAGCATCAACGGGGGGAGTTTGCTTTATTGGGGCATCAACCGGCTGGTTAGGCATGGTAACTGGTTCAACTGGAACGGAGGCTTTTGGCCTCACGACGTATCCTGTTGCCGCCACGAGCAAACCTAAAACGATCATGGAGATCGTGTAAACAAGCTGACCGTCATCTGCAGAAACCTGAACAAAAACGACTACCGCCAGAGCGAGTATAACTATTGCTACTCCATATAATGGTAAGTCTAATCGCATTCGAACAACCCCGTCATCTATCTGCATTGGAAATGCTTAAATAATTTTCTCCTATACCCTGAAAAAACAGAGGGTCCGCCAGCTTTGCGGACAAACCTAGTTATTTCAAGAGTTGCGATTCGTTGGGCATCTGTTTGATTAAACCTTTGTTCATGAGCAGCCCAGTTGAGTCCCTCGCATTTTTGATAATCGCATTTGCACGTTCATAGAGTTCTTGTCTACTAAGCTTAACCCGCGCTACGCCTTGCTCTATAGATTTTAAGGCGCAAGCCACAGCTTCTCTCGGAAAGACCTCCCACTCTTCCATGCGGGGCAAGATGTCTTTTTCATTCATACCTCTTTCTTCGGCGAATTTGGCGAGTTCCTGAGCCGCGGCAATGCACATGTCGTCAGTAATGGTTTTTGCTTTCACATCCAAGACCCCTCGAAAAATTCCGGGGAACCCTAGGCTGTTATTAACTTGGTTTGGGAAGTCATTTCTGCCAGTTGCAACTATTCGAGCGCCTGCTTCTTCAGCTTCCCAAGGCCAAATCTCAGGTATCGGGTTGGCGCAGGCAAACAAGATCGCGTCGTTTGCCATGGTTCTGACCCATTCGGTTTTTATCGTCCCTGGTCCTTGCTTTGAAGCTGCTACGACGGCGTCCACGCCTTTGAAAGCGTCTGCAATGTCGCCCGTACGGTTTTCGCCATTAGTTTTCTGGGTTAGCTCATATTTCCATGGGTCTTCTTCTTGGGTAATGTCCGATCTGTTTCGATTAACTATACCTTTGCTATCCACGAGTATAATGTTGCCAGGTTTTACGCCCCAACGCATGAGTATGAACGCTGTTCGGATATTTGCTGCTCCAGTTCCAACCAGAGTTATGACGGCATCCTGCGGTTTTTTACCTACAATCTTAAACGAGTTGATCAGTCCTGCAAGAATTACAGATGCTGTTCCCTGTTGGTCGTCATGCCAAACAGGTATGTTCAGTTTGCTGCGGGCTTTCTCTAGCACATAAAAACACTTGGGCTTCTCAATGTCCTCTAAATTAATGCCGCCAAACGTTGGCTCTAGCAACTCGCAGGTCCGAACTATCTCATCCGGGTCCTTTGTTCTCAGACAAATAGCAACGGCGTCTACGCCGCCTAGATACTTGAATATCATGGCTTTGCCTTCCATAACTGGCAAGCCAGCCTCAGGCCCGATATCACCCAGACCTAACACTCGGGTCCCATCAGTGATGACAGCGACGCTGTTCCAACGGTTAGTTAATTCAAAGGATTTCTCAGGATCAGCTTGAATCAGTCGGCAAGGCGCAGCGACGCCTGGAGTGTACCAAATTGCAAAGTCGTCTGGGCTAGTAATTGCGCATCTTGGCATAACCTGCATCTTGCCTCCGTAGAATTTGTGCATTGCAGGGGAGATTTGGGCAGGTTTTTTGGCTTTTGCCAGCAATTCTTCGACAGTGGGTTTCGCGTTAGCTTTCTCATTGACCATAAGCTTTCCTCTGCCAAAGTTCAAAGCGTGAAGAGTTAAAAGTCTTCCCTTAAGCGAGCAAATCTTAAATCAAGAAAATGTATGCCTAAAGACTTTCTTCAGGTAGTGGATATCGACTCATGGCAGCCAGCATTTCCTCGCTGAAGGTTTTTTTGCTTAGATGCCGAGCAAAATCAGAAGTTGCAATTATGCCAACCAGCACGTTATCCCTTGTAACGGGGAGTCGTCTAATTCTGTACTTTACCATTTTTCTTGCGGCCTTTCTTAACGATGCATCTTCTTCTATCGTGATCAGTGGACTTGACATTATCTCTGAAACTTGAGTTTCAAGAGGTCTTTTTTCAGCCATTATTCTTCTAACTAAGTCTCTTTCAGTCACTATGCCCTCAGCTTTGATGCCATCCATTACCACAAGATCGCCCACGTCTTGGTTGTGCATTAGCATCGCGGCAGCCTGAACCGTCTCATGAATATCTATTGTCAAAACATCCGTTGTCATAAAATCTTTGACAGTTGGCATAATTTGCATGAGCCTTAACTAGTGTATAAAGTTTTGTGATTTGTAAAATGCGCAAGATTACTGGTTTTTCATCGATTTTTCGCAAACAATTGGACGGGTGTGGACTACTTTTGCGTAACGAGCTTTATCTCGAAGAGAGATGGCCAGTCCTTGCCGGTAACGAAAAGCCTGTTATTCTGATTATCATAGGCAATTCCGTTGAGAACCATTTCGGAGTTAAACCCCGATGTGTTTTGGATACCGGACAAATCAATCCACGCCTTAACGACTCCCGTTTGGGGGTCGATTACGGCGATTTTCTCTTGCAAAAAGATATTGGCATACACTTCCCCGTTGACATACTCGAGTTCGTTAATGTTTTGGACCGAGTTGCTGCCCTCGTGTACCTTGACCTGCCCAACTATTTGGAAGGTTGACGGGTCCAGAAAGTACAGGTTGTCTGAGCCATCGCTCATAATCAGACTGGATCCGTTATACGTTAACCCCCAGCCTTCTGTTGGGTAAGTAAAGTTTCGCAGCAGCTGAAACGTGGACTTATCGTATACGAAACCGACGTGTTCTTGCCATGTTAATTGGATGATTGTGTCGTTGACTATGGCTATGCCCTCGCCGAAATATTGGTCGCCTAAATGAATTTCTTGCAGAACATTACCCGTGATTAAATCCACTCGGCGAAGTGTAGACATGCCATAGAGTCCGGTGCTTTCGAACAGGGAACCATTTTGGTAAACTAGGCCTTCAGTAAAGGCGCTGGTGT
This sequence comes from Candidatus Nanoarchaeia archaeon, assembly GCA_035506455.1. Taxonomy (GTDB): domain Archaea; phylum Thermoproteota; class Bathyarchaeia; order Bathyarchaeales; family Bathycorpusculaceae; genus JADGNF01. The sequence goes on along the minus strand of DATJPJ010000242.1, from coordinate 3,790 downwards.
TGTGCGGGTAAGATTGAGTTACCGCGTAAGTGTACTGCGTAGGAGTGCTCGGATTCGTCGCATTAAGAGTTGGAGTGTTTGATACTTCATTGATAGGCGTTGGGCTCGTGTTTACAGTGGTCCCTTCGTTATTATAAAGAACTACTAGAAAGCTTACAATGGAAATTACCAATACAAGTAGCGTGACAGCGACGGCAACGAAGAGTTTTTTCATTGCTTTTATTTTGGGGTTCTAATTAATAGGTTGAGCGGAAACTGGCTAAACGTGCAGCTTCAACATCTTTGATCAAAGGCTGCGTTCAGGAAACCAGAAATGAGGGGGTTGTAAAAGTTTAGACAAATTTTTACTTCAACTTTTAAGTCTGAGTGTCTCCAACTTAAGAAGGCCTTAAACCGTAACCCTTAAGTGAGTCTTGCTTTCTACTCTTGTCTGTTAATAAACCACAAGGTGTTGAATTCAATTGGCAGTTGAAGGGTTTTTCGAAAACAAAAGACAACAACCAGTAGAAGCCAAAGTTGGCGAACTGACCCCACAATCCCGAGCAGTAAACGTAACTGCAAAAGTCGTCTCTAAGAGCGAAATACGCGAAATCCCAATGGGAAGAGACGGCTCAGCTCACAAAGTTTGCGATGCACTAGTGGGCGACGAAACAGGTGTCGTCTATCTAACACTTTGGGATGACAACATCACCAAAGTTAATGAAGCTGATAGCATCCGCGTTGAGAACGGCTACGTTACCCTATTCAAGGGCAACATACGCCTCAACATCGGCAAATACGGCAAACTCGACATGGCCAAGGAGCCGTTGACTGCAGAAGTTAACACAGAGAACAATGTCTCCAGCAAAGCCTACGAGCAAGAACGAAGACCATTCCGTGGCGGCGGTAGAAGCGGCGGATTCGGTGGCGGAAGAGGCGGAGGCGGCGGTTACGGCGGTAGCCGCGGCGGTAGCGGCGGAGGCTACGGAGGAAGAGACCGACGCGGTGGCGGCGGTTTTAGAGACCGCAGATATTAAACACCAAAATATTTTTTCTTTTTTTGTTTTTCAAAATTATTACTATTTGCCGTTTTAGATTTTGTGTTTGACCAAAAGTTTTATGAATATAACCCTACCTACGGAAATACTGTTAAGGCGAAACGCGATGGTTTATTGTTCAAAATGTGGAACATTGAATACTGACGACGCAAACGTCTGCGTAAAATGCGGATCACCGCTTAAGGCGGCTACTCCTGAATGGGGACATTACAGAAGACACAGACATTATGAAGATGATTATCATTACAGAGGCGCAGGATTGGGAGCGCTTGTTTTTGGAGGCATTATACTCTTGGTTGGCTTGAGCATATTCTTGTCAGAAGCTTACGGTTACACGTTTCCATGGAATTCATTCTGGCATGTGTTCTGGCCTGTTGTTCTAATCCTCATCGGTGCGTGGGTTCTCTACATCGGCGTTAGAAGAAGCCGTGGATATCGATCCACGCCGCCACAATAACTTCAAATTTATTATTCGCGCGTTCAGAATTAAATCTCTCCCTATATTCTAAAAACGTTTTTGTCGAACAGATGTCTAGCGTTCTGCACAAAAAAGTTAAATTGGCTCCTGCTGAAGAGAATAATCTATTATGGGGAATCATGGTTGGTGAAATATCTCTTCGTAACAGGAGGAGTTTTGAGTTCAGTCGGCAAGGGCATATTGACCAGTTCAATCGGCAAGATGCTCCAAAGCCGAGGAGTCAAAGTCACAGTCATTAAAATTGACCCTTACGTAAACGTGGACGCAGGAACCATGAATCCATACATGCACGGCGAAGTTTTCGTCACAGACGACGGGGGCGAAACCGACTTGGATTTAGGCTGGTACGAAAGATTCCTGGATCTAAGTCTCAAACAAGAGAACAACATCACAACAGGCTCCATCTACAAAGCAGTCATCGAGAAGGAGCGTCGAGGCGACTTTTTGGGAAGATGCGTCCAAATCATTCCCCACGTAACAAACGAAATCAAGAATCACTTCAGAAAGATAGCCAAAACTTCCAACGCCGAAGTAGTCTTAACCGAGGTCGGTGGAACTGTAGGCGACATCGAAGGCCTACCTTTCCTGGAAGCTATTCGTCAGATGCGTTTAGAAGAAGGTTACGAAAACACGCTCTACGTTCATGTTGCGTTGGTTCCGGTTCTCGATGTCACTCAGGAAATGAAGACAAAACCGTTGCAGCATAGCGTCAACGAGTTAAGACGCATCGGTATCCAGCCTGACACAATCGTAGCTAGAAGCCCAAAGATGATTGACGCAGAAGCACTACGTAAAATTGCCTTGTTCGGCACCATCCCAGAGAATGCGGTGTTCTGTAGCTACAACGCCGAAAACATCTACCAAGTGCCTTTAATCTTGGACAAGCAAGGAATGGGCGAATTCATCTGTCAACGGTTTGGCTACAAGTGCACCACAGCGGATTTCGCCCAATGGAAAACCTACGTGGATGCCGCCGTAAAACCTGACTATGAAGTTAACATCGCACTGGTTGGCAAATACGCCGGGTTGACTGACAGCTACGTAAGCATGAGTGAAGCCTTGCGACACGGAGGAGCAGCGAACAAAGCCAAAGTCAACATAACGTATCTTGAGGCTGAAAAGCTCGAGCAAGACCCGCAGTGCGTTGCAGATTTGAAGAACTACGATGGTGTTTTCGTCCCGTACGGGTTTGGGCCTCGGGGTACTGAGGGCAAGATGGCAGCAGCGAAGTACGCGCGAGAAAATGACATTCCATTCCTAGGCATATGCTACGGCTTCCAGATCGCAACTATAGAGTTCGCACGAAACGTTTGCGGCTTGAAAGATGCAAACAGCACGGAAATTAACCCCAACACGCCTTATCCGGTTATAGATTTGATGCCTGAACAGCGAGGCGTAGAAATCAAAGGAGCCACTATGCGGTTAGGCGCCCACAAAGTCAAGCTTGAAAAGGGCACAAAAGCCAGTAACCTGTACAAGACAGATGAAATCTATGAGCGACACAGGCACCGCTTCGAAGTAAACTTGGACTATTTAGAGCTCTTGTGCAAGAACGGAATGGTTTACTCGGGCAAAAGCACGGATGGCAGACGGATGGAAACCTTGGAGTTACCCGATAAATACTTCTACTTTGCGTCTCAATTCCATGGAGAATTTAAGAGCCGACCTGGCAGACCCTCGCCAGAGTACTATGGATTCATCAATGCTTGTGTAAACAAAAAATTGGGGAAAGCAAAGCCATCCTTTGCTTGAACCTTTTTCGTGCCTAAAGCCTGTTGAACGATTTATCTAACGCGTTTAAAGCCTGGGCGGCAGAACTCTTCCATAGTTTTCATCATGGAAGGAACTGCAAACAAGACATCGTCTGATGTTAAGACGCCTACGAGCTCGCCTTTTTTGCCGGTAACTGGTAGGTGTTTAACGCCCCAATGCTTCATTTCTGCAACAGCTTCTTCGACTGTTTTGTCTTCGTCGATGGTGAATATCGGGTTGGTGTAGACCATGCGTGCAATGACTGCGCTTGGCGCTAAGTTTTGGGTAGATAATCTGACGAGAATGTCATGCTCAGTAATGATGCCTGTTGGTTTGCCACTTTGTTCAACCATTATGTAGCTGAGGTCGTATTTTGCCATCGTAGCGATGACTTCTTGCATGCTTGTGTCGTTTCTAACGACGTGGACGTCTTTAGTCATGATGTCTTTGACTGGTATGTTGCTTGCCATTTTGGTTTGCTTCCTTTGGACTATGACAGACGCATGGGTTGTTTATCAATTTT
>DATJPJ010000241.1:0-3954 GCA_035506455.1 Candidatus Nanoarchaeia archaeon | reverse complement strand
GCAAAGAACGAAAAAAACGAGCTAGACGCAAAAACTTTTGAAGACCTAATAATTGAGGCCGCTGATGAAGTTTTCTCTTTTAATTGCGAATCAGCAAAGAATTCATTCTGCTTTCATCTTGAAAAAACTTTTGCCATACTCAAAGAAGATATCCCAAATCGTTTCGAGAAATTTTCATGCGCTCTCGAAAAAATTTTCGGAATCGGAGCTATATGCATAGAGATTCATGCAATGAAGAATTTGAACTTAAAATTCAATGTCAAATTTAGACTGATCCCCCTACGTGTTCTTTTTAAGAATTTGCTATTAAAGAAACGTGTCAGCTTAACACAATTGAACCATAAAAATTTCATTAAATACTGGTGAATTTGAAGTTGTGCCCCATCGAAAAGAAAATCAGAAATAGAGTTGGAGAAAATAGATCTGAGAATTTTTCTAGTCGAACAGTCCACGACGAAGGATCAAAGGCATTGATAGAGACAGGCGTGTTGCCTGTTATTGACGCTTCGGGAAAGTTTACTGGTTTTAAAAATGAACAAGACAAAATCGAGATTAGGAAAGTGCAAGATGCCCTAGTAAAGAGCGAAGCTCAATATCGTCAATTAGTTGAGCTGGCACAAGAAGGCATCTGGGTATTTGACAAAAATTATAACGTAGTTTTCGCCAACCCAAGAATGGCACAAATGCTGGGATACGCTGAAAGCGAAATTATTAATAAGAGTCTTTATGATTTCATGGACAAACGTTCTGAAAATTCTGAGAACCTTTTAAGTTACTTTAGAAAAGACGCGAAAGGCCAGTGTGAATATACCTTTCTGCGCCAAGATGGAACATATTTGCACACTAGTATAGTTACTTCTAACATTATTGATGACCAGGGGCGTTACGTTGGAACACTCGCGCTTGTGGCAGACATTACTCGCCGAAAGCAAACAGAGGAAGCATTGAAAAAGAGCGAAGAACTATCCAAGGCTATAGTTCTGATTGCACCTCTTGGCATAGCTACTTCGGATCAGAGCAAGCACTTCTTAAGCGCAAATAACGCGTTCTGCGAAATACTTGGATATTCTGAAAACGAATTACGAAAATTAACCTTTAGAGAAATTAGTTTTCAAAATGACATTGCAGAAAGCGAAGCGAAAATGAAAGACCTTGTAGCGAACAAAATATCCAGCTTTACGCAAGAAAAACGCTACAGAAAAAAGGATGGGTCTGTTATTGAAGGAAGAATTATTGTTAACGCCCTTCGCGACGAAAATGGCAAGCCCGTAATTTTCATAGCCGAGCTGGAAAACATAACCGAGCGTAAAAATAAAGAGCGCGAGTTGCAGCAAGAAAGAAAGAAACTTGAAGCTATAACTCATAGTATAGGTGCAGGCTATGTCGTTATAGACAAGGATTTCAAGGTTGCTTGGGCGAACAAATTTATTAAAGACTATAAAGGCGATGTGGAAGGAAAACTTTGCTACACAACACTAAATGATTTGACCCACGTTTGTCCTAATTGCGGAGTTAAGAAAGTTTTTGAAGACGGAGTAAATTTCGACTCGCACGAGTATTGTTCAATTGATATAAATGGGAATCCTTACTGCGTTGAACTTATTGCAACACCGATGATTGACGAATCAGGAAAGGTTATGTCAGCAGTTGAAGTTGCCGTAGACATAACTGAAAAGAAGAACATGCAAACCCAGCTCGCTGAATACTCTCAAAAACTCGAGATCCTCGTCGAGGAAAAAACGGCGGAACTAAAAGAAACGCAGCTTCGACTTGTCAAGTCAGAACGTTTAGCTGCTATCGGCGAGTTGGCAGGCATGGTTGGCCATGACCTTCGCAATCCCTTGACCGGCATAAAGAACGCAGTTTATTATCTGAAAAAGAAAGGTTCCGAGTGTCAGTTAGATAAAACGAGAGAGATGTTTGAAGTAATCGAAAAATGCATTGATCACTCTAACAAAATTATCAATGACCTTTTAGATTATTCAAGAGAAATCCAATTAGAATTGAAAGAAAGCTCACCAGGAAAACTGATCTCTGAAGCTTTGGCAATGATTCAAGTTCCAGAAAAAGTCAAAATTCAATCCAATGTTTCTGACGCATACCACATTATTGTCGATGAAGAAAAAATAGAGCGAGTTTTCATAAACATCATCAAAAATGCTATAGATGCTATGCCAAAAGGCGGGTCACTAACAATTAACTCCCAACAAATAAACGATGACTTACAATTCTCCTTTACTGATACCGGATCAGGAATTCCAGCAGAAATTCTGCCAAAAATTTTCTCTCCTCTATTCACAACAAAGGCACAAGGCATGGGTTTTGGATTAGCCATCTGCAAACGGAAGGTTGAAGCACATGGTGGGAAAATAACTGTTGCCACCGCTTTGGGAAAAGGAACTACCTTCACGGTAATATTGCCAATCAATAAATGCAGAGTTTGCTAACGGGGTTAGCCCCGATGAAAATCAGAATTCTGCTACTTAACTTTAGACTAGCAGAAACATCTGAGCTTGTTAGAATGTATTGGTTTGGGTTTGTACACGACGTCGGACACATGCTTGTTTTTCTGTAGACTCCTGCTTACCAAAAGCTTCCACCCCATATACCGATTTAATTGCTCGTTCTGTGCATCGCTTTTCTTTGATTTGGGCCTAATTTTTCTTCAGATCTGAAACGTCTACCGCAATTCCTCTAAACCCAAGTATCATGTTCTCAGAAACAACTCTTGCGGTTTTCACCAAAACTGCAAAAGTACTTCCATCTTTCCTTGCCAGTCTGTATTCGCTTGGTCCAAAATTTTCCCCAGCAAATAGCCTCCTTAGGTTATTGCTTGCCTTCTCGCGATCTTCGGGAACAATTAACTGCATGACATTCAAACCTTTGTCAAAATCCGCTTGGGTAAATCCTGTAATTTCGAAAGCCCTCTTATTGAAAAAGGTGAGCCTTCCATTGGCATTGGCATCGAAAACAATCTCAGGCAACGAGTTGGCTAACTCCCTATATCTTTCCTCACTTTTCCGTATTGTCTGTTCGGCCTTCTTGCGTTCGTCAATGTCCAAAAACATGGCCTGAATGGCAGGTTGACCATTGTACTCAATTCGGTTAGATGACGCTTGCAGCCAAATAATAGCTCCATCTTTTCTAACGGCTCGAAAATCGTAGTTTGATTCTCTTTGTTTCCCCAATAGACGGTCTCTGAAACGGTTGAAGAAGAGTTCCCTGTCCTCGTAATAAACTAATCCAAAAACTTCTTGTGGTGAAAGGGAGGTAAATTCTTCGACGGTGTAGCCAAGCATTTTGCCCATTGCCGAATTTGCGAAAACAATTTTCGGCTGTGCCCCTTGGGCCACCATTATTCCTTGGAGTGACTCCTCGACTAATGTGCGGTATTTTGCTTCAGAATCAAGAAGCAAGGCTTTTGCTTTCTTGCGTTCGACCGTTTTACATATAGCATCCGCTAATTCGCAGTAAGTGGCTTCGGGTGAACCGTTCTTGTTAATGTATCGGTCAGCGCCAAGATTCAGAGCTTTTACTGCTACTTCCTCTCTTCCTCGCCCAGTGAACATGATAAACCCAATGTTGTTTTTTTCTTCTCGAAGTTCTTTAAGAAAGTCTAACCCATTCTTTAGTGGCATGTCATAGTCAGAAACAATTGCATCATAAGATCGCGTTTTCAGTTTCTCAAAGGCTTCATCTACAGAGTTTGCCAGGTCGATTTTGAACTTGTTTTCGTTTTCCAATATCATTTTTGAGACTTGCAGTAGTGAGGCGTCATCGTCAACGTGCAAAATGCGCAACAAATCTGGGTGTGCATAACCGTCTGTGCCAAGCAGGAGCCGAGAAGCTTCTTGGGTCACTTCAAGCCTAGATTCAACTGAAGGTTCCACGTTGCCCATCTCTTATCTCCTTTTCAAATGCCGAAAACGCTAATAATGTTTATGAACACCTGAT
>DATJPJ010000240.1:0-12496 GCA_035506455.1 Candidatus Nanoarchaeia archaeon | reverse complement strand
ATAAAGACAAAGAATTCTGCGACCTCATAAGAATTCCAGTCGGCAAATATGCATTGGATGGCTGCCTAATAGGTTATCCCGACATGAATCCACCAGTGCCAAAGAGACCTGATCTAAACCAAGTGACAGATTGGATAGGATAGTTCCATCGGACCAACGTATCTTAGCTCTCAATTTTTTGATGAATCTGATACTTTCATGCAGTACCTGCATTTAGGGGGACTAAGCTGACTGCTTTTTGCAGGTCGTAGGCTGGGACGATGGGAAGCCGGTTGGTGCTGAATCTCCTCTCAGCGGTACCAGCGGATTTCCTTGCGTTTATTTTTTGCTGGTAAAATGGTGCTGCGATTCGAAAATCGCCTGCGTGTGTAGAAAAAAACGGGGATTTGCATATGACATCTCCAGGCATTGGAAGGTTCAAGGCAATCCTCATGCTTGGAATGCAGCGGGTATTGCTTCTAATTACTACAAGTCTCGTTTTTTTTGAGATTCCAAGTCCTATTCTCAGCCTGAATTGCTGGAAGGTGGCGGCTTGACCCTGTCCCTTCACCAAACTACAACCCATAAACATAAGACAAAAATCTGCATATTCGTCAGTAGTCAAGCGAAGGCTTTGAGTTATGTCTAACGCGATAGTGGCAAGGGGTTTAACAAAACGCTACGGGGATTTCTTGGCAGTGGACAGCATAAGTTTTGAAGTTAATCAAGGCGAAATCTTTGGTTTCTTGGGTCCTAACGGAGCAGGAAAAACAACGACAACTAAAATGCTTATCGGGCAAACCAAGCCGACTTCAGGAACAATCAATGTTGCAGGCAAAGATATGATTCACCAGTCTGTTGAAGCGAAGGCTTCTGTAGGCGTGGTGCCTGAAAACTCGAATGTCTATGACGAAATGAGTGCTTGGGACAATTTGATTTTCGCAGGTCAACTTTATAAAGTGTCAAGAGAAAAAAGGGAAAACAAAGCAAAGGAGCTGTTGGAACTTTTTGGACTTTATGAACGTCGCAAAGACCGTGCAGGCATTTTTTCGAGGGGTCTAAAAAGAAGATTAACAATAGCAGCAGCATTAGTTCATTCACCTAACATAATCTTTTTAGATGAACCCACTTCGGGGTTAGATGTCCAAAGTTCTCGCATGATAAGAAAATTAGTCAAAGACCTCAACGAAAGTGGTGTTACGGTTTTTCTGACTACCCATTATATCGAAGAAGCCGACCAGCTATGCCAACGGGTTGCCATGATAAACAAAGGAAAAATAGTTGCTTTAGACGCTCCGCAAAAACTTAAATCTTCAGTTGAAAAGCATAAAATCATTGAAATTTCATTTGACCAAAAAATAAATCTGGAAAACAAACTTGCAAACCTAACAGACGTAGAAAATGTGACACAGTTTGGAGACAAATTCCGACTTCACTACAAAAGCATTTTTTCAGATGCACTTCCTCTCTTAGCTGATTTTGCCAAAGAGAATAATCTAAGAATCGTCTCTGTCAACACTTTAAGTCCAAGTTTAGAGGATGTCTTTGTCCAATTAACAGGACTTAACGTAGAAATTATGAAGGTAGAGAAAGAACAGGGAAAGAAGGCGGCAAATCTTGGCTAAATCGTGGACTGATTCGCTAATTAAAGCATTTTATATTGCGATTAAGGATGCGAAAGTCTACTACTTTAAGGCACCAAATTTCACTTTTGGACTTTTAATCCCAATTTCATTGTTCTTAGCGTTTAGCATGGCTGGAAATATAAGTCCAGTTCTGATGGTGGCTGGGCTTTCTTCTCTTTCTATGCTATTTGGTACAACTTCCATTGAAGCAGTAGCGGTCGTCTTGGAAAAGCAGACAGGTACCTTTGACAGATTGCTGGTAGCACCAGTTTCATTGTTTACGATAATTTTTGGAAAAACTATCGCGGGGTTCTTCTTTGGGCTTATACTTGCTGCAGTAACCATTTTTCCACTGGCAGCTTTTGCAAGCGTAACGGTTATGAATCCATTGCTTGCTGTGGTTGCAATCGCATTTGCTTCGATGGCTTTTTCGGGTCTTGGCATTATAACTTCTGTTTATGCAAAGTGGGTTCCAGACGCACAGATGTATGCAAACTTTTTGAGATTTCCTATGACTTTTCTTTCGGGAACTTTTGTTGCTTTAGCCACTTACCCATTACCATTGCAAGTTGTTGCCCGGTTTCTTCCACTTACTTATTCCATCGAAGCCTTGCAAAACTGCATATCCAGTTCGGCAATTACCAACATTTACCTAATTGATATAGCCGCCTTATTCGCGTTCACTGTTATATTTCTCTCGATAGCTACTATGGTGCTCAAAAAAAGGATAGAATAAAAGCACAAATTTTTCTTCTCATGTCAACGCATTGGGAGGTTCAAATCCCACCCCCTGCACCATTACGTCATTTTTTCTCCAAATTTAAAGAAAATCGGTTTGTACGGGAGTCATCTCTATCTACACGCTGATTAGCGTCTATGGACAAAAATCTCTTATACCCCTCAACAGTAACAATTGCTGACCAGAAATGAAGAGCTTAGTCGTCTATTACACCAGAACAGGTAATGCAAAATTCATAGCCGAAAAAATAGCCGCCAATATCAGCGCAGACGCAGAAGAAATAATAGACCTCAAAAAACGCGACGGACCAATAGGGTTCCTATCAGGCGGAAAAGACGCCACCCAAGGCAAAGAAACCAAAATCGGCGAAACCAAACTTTCGCCCAAAGATTACAGCCTCATAATAATCGGAACACCAGTATGGTCATCATCACCAACACCAGCCATCCGAACATACATAAACCACAACGACCTTTCAGGCAAGAAAGTCGCCATATTCTTAACCGCAAAGAAACAGAACCAAAAAGCATTGGAAAAAACAAAAGCCCTGCTATCTAAAAGCCAACTCGTCGGTGAACTCATGCTTGAGCAGCCCCTAAACAAGAAGGATGAAGCTGAGAAAACCATAACTGCATGGTGCCAAACTCTTCCTGAATAGGCTTCCCTGCCCACGCGCGCTACAAGAAGAATAAATGAAACTATATTCTAAACCGTAGATTATTTTATATGTAAAAAACATCGATAAACTCAATGAAGGTGTCTATTGTGGCGTCAGCGGATAACTCAACGGCTCTGAGATACGGCAACATTGTGTTTTTTGTCTTAACGGTGATAATGAACAGTTTGGCCGGCAGCACAAAAATTATGGGCGGCAGAAACACCGCTGACGTGTCCAATGCATACTCTACTTTGATAACTCCCGCTGGCTACGTTTTTGCAATCTGGGGCATTATCTATATTCTCCTCGGCGTTTTCGTCGTCTATCAGGCTTTACCCAGCCAAAAAGGAAAAGAGTACCTAAACAAAATCAGCTGGCTCTTCATCTTAAGCAGCATAGTAAACATTGCTTGGCTATTCACGTGGCAATTTGAATACCTTAGCCTGTCTGTTTTACTCATCTTTGCCCTTCTCGCAACATTGATCTTAATTTACATACGTTTGGGAATAGGCAAATCAAACGTTAGCCTGCGTGAAAAACTCGCGGTTCACCTGCCATTTAGCGTCTATCTTGGCTGGATCACTGTCGCCTGTATAGCAGATGTCGCCGCCACGTTGGTTTCGTACAACTGGAACGGTTTCGGAATCAGTCCTTCAACATGGGCGATCCTTGTTGTGGCTGTCGCGCTTGTTATAACGATGCTGATGTTGGCAACTAGAAAGGATATCGCTTACGCGCTTGTGATTATTTGGGCTTTAGTCGGCATCGGTGTGAACCATGATGGAAACCAAACGGTAATTATGCTAACTGAAGTAGCTTCTGGACTGGTTGCGATTGTTTTGATTGCAACGGTTCTTGTAAGCAGAGTTAGAAAGAAATAGTCGAGCGGCTGCTCTATTAGAAACATGAAAAGGCTGACAACAATGCGTCGAAGAACCAAGATCATAATTGCAGTATTGCTTGCTGTAACGGTCGTTCTGGTTAGTTTTCTAGTTTGGGCTGAAACTCCTCTGGGGCCAATGCCTCAAGCTCTGGCAGCTTTAAAGAGTGATTCTGCCGTCACAGTTTCAATGGGCAGCTGGCTAGTTTTCACGCCAGTCAATTTTACCTCGAAAGTTGGCTTCATTATTTACCCAGGCGGGCATGTAGATTACCGGTCTTACGCTCCAGAAGCACATGCCATTGCCGCAGAAGGATACCTTGCTGTCATAGCACCAATGGAACTTAACTTGGCGATTTTCAGCGAAAATGCGGCTACAGGCATAATCAATTCTTATCCGCAAGTAAAGACATGGGCTATAGGCGGGCATTCTCTTGGAGGAGTAATTGCTGCTCAATATTGTCATGATAATCCTGGCAAAGTGCAAGGATTAATGCTTTGGGCAGCGTACCCTGAATCTGGAACCGACCTTTCAAAGGGCAACCTAATAGTAACGACGATTCATGGCACTCTGGATGGTGTGGTGAGCGAATCTCAGATCCAGAATTCACTAAAACAGCTCCCATCCAACACTGTCAAGGTTGAGATTGTTGGGGGAGACCATGGACAATTTGGGTGGTATGGAAATCAGCCTGGAGATAATCCAGCTACAATAAGTCGGGATTTGCAACAAGCGGAAATTGTAAATGCCACGGTCCAGTTGTTGCAAAACCTTTAATTGATTTGTAAACAGTAGTGTTTACAGTGACCTTAATGGCTCAAGTTCAGTTGCGATTGCCTGAAAAAATGATAGCTGAGATTGATTGTTGGGTTTCAGAAGGCAAATTCAAAAGCCGCAGCGATGCAATTAAAACCATTATAAGTTTATATGAAGAACGCGAGAAAACTCGCGGGTTTTATGATCTTTTGCATAAACGTAGCCAGGAAGCTAAACAACAACCAGAGAAGCTTGTTCCAATAGAGGAAGCTTAACCTCTTTGACTTTCAAGGTTTTGCTGCATCCCAATGCTGCTAGAGAGCTGAAAAAGCTCAATCAAGTCGACAAGACGAGGATAAAAAAAGCGCTTGAGACCCTTGCAACAGACCCTTGGAAAGCTGGAAAACCCCTGCATCCTTCAGATTTTTGGAGCGTGAGGTCGGGGGATTTTAGAGCTATTTATGAAATAAACTCTCAACAGAACCAGGTAATTGTGCTATTTATCGGGCACCGAAAAAAAGTGTATGATGACTTCTCCAAGCTTCTCTGAAAGGGTTTGTGAGAGACTTCCACAAAGATTGAATCTCAAAGAAACTGTTTTGGTTTATTCGAGTGCAATTTAAAAGTGGGTTTAAATCTACCTTCAAAGCCGTCAATTTTTCAAGATTATTTTGGCTAAATAAGCTCAAATACTGCTCTGTTAATTTTTGTCCGGAATCAATCTGCAAGTTTTTGCTGGTAATTTGTGCTGGGATCTCTCGACCAGCGTTGTAAGGAAATCCTGTGCCTTATCTATTGCCTTATTAAACCGTCAGAATTGCCTTTTTGTAGTTGCAAAAGGAAGCCACAACACTTTAAATTCATGCTAAAACAACACATCATTGTAAATTTTGAGGCGAATTGCAATATGGAAAGGATGATTGTTGTAGTTTTTGACAACGAATTAAAAGCGTACGATGGATCGAAAGCGTTAGTCCAACTTGACTCCGAAGGGAGCATTTCAATCCACGCAAAAGCTGTGATAAAAAAGAATGCTGACGGCAAGGTCACTGTAGAGCAGAAGGGAGAAGATTTTCCCGTTAGAACAGTTGGCGGAACTGCAATAGGTGCTTTCATCGGCCTTCTAGGAGGCCCAATCGGTGTAGCCGTGGGCGCTGTTGCTGGGACATTTGTTGGCAGCGTTTGGGACATGAACCGGGCTGGGGTAAACGCAGAGTTCCTGGATGACGTGTCTGCAAAACTTACGCCAGGCAAATGGGCTGTTGTTTCACAGATCAGCGAAGAGTGGATAACTCCTGTGGATACCCAAATGGCAGCTCTTGGCGGTACTGTTTTTCGCACTCCTTTGGAAAATGTTGAAAACGATCAATACAAAAGAGAAGTAGCTTCTCTGAAAATGGACATTGCTCAAATGAAGGCAGAACAAGCTAAATCGGTGACAGAGCACAAGGCCAAGCTCCAGTCAAAAATCGACAACCTGAACAAGAAACTGAGTGCTAAGATGGAGGCTGCAAAACTTAGATCGGAGGAACAAAAAAAGGAAGCAAAAACAAAAGTGGAGGCGCTAGAAAAGAAAGCCGCGAAAGCAAAGGGCGAAGCGAAGGCAAACATTGAAAAACGGATCGCTGACATCAAGGAAAACGAGAAAAAGTCCGCTAATGATTTCGATAAGTGGTTTGACGAGGTTAGCTAGTTGGATCTGTTGAGGCAGCCGGGTTGGCTCCGTGGCTTAGAGATAATAACTGGCTTGTTAGCAATGGTATTTGGAGTTCTGGTGCTTGTCTTTCCAGGATGGGGTGTCTCGACTCTCGTTGTTCTGCTCTCCATCGGGCTATTCTTTGCTGGAATTAGGTCGCTTTCACTGGTTGGTTTTAGTAGCCTTCCCCTCGGAATGAGAGTCCTAAGCTCAGTAGCAGGAATTATATCGCTGATACTTGCAGTGCTGGTTGCTGTCTTCCCGGGTTATGGCGATCTAACACTCTTGATAATTGTCTCTTACGGTCTAATAGTCTATGGATTTAGCAGGATATTCTTAGCTTACACATTAAAAGCGACAGTCGGCTGGATTAGAGGCACGCTTGTAGCTGTTGGCGTGGTCGACATAGTACTTTCAGTCGTTGTAATCGTTTTACCTAGCCTTGCGTTGCTTACACTCGCAGTTATCCTCTCAGTCGTGTTACTCATTAGCGGAGTTGAAATGATAGCATCCGGGGCAATTGGCCGAACATGGCTTGGAGACATCGCGAAAGCAGCAGCAGACGAAATGGATGAGAAATGATTCTTCAGATGCTCTGGTGATCCGGAGTTCAACGTCAACTCAATAAAGTGTAGTTAAACGAACCATCGGCTTGAGCAAGCTCGAAGTGAACTGGCGCGCAATGTTACCCCGACATCGCGAATTACGATCGGGTTTGTTCCAGCCTTCTTTGCTCCATGCCTGATAATTCGGTAACGCCTTCTTTCAGAATTCTAAAAAATTTAAGTATAGGTGACAACCAGTTTCTAAAATGGAGTTGCAGTCAAATTGAGATTAAAACAGACTGTGATAGAAGAATCTGATTTTGTTGAAGTTGCAAAGACAAGTGAAATAGAGCGAGGAAAAATGAAAAGGGTAGCGATAAAAGGCGTGGATATTCTAGTTGCCAATGTAGACGGCAACTTTTATGCAGTGGACGATAGATGTGGGCACATGAATGCGATGCTTTCAATGGGAACATTAACTGGAAGAATTGTTGTTTGTCCGTTTCATTTTGCAGAGTTTGATGTTACGACAGGAAAGAAGGTTAAAGACCCTCACGAGGAATCATTTGGAAACTTGGAAAGATTTCCTGAAGATTTACAGAAATTGATGATTTACGCTAAGAAACTGGTGGACCCAGTGAAAACTTATGATATACAAACACATGAAGTAAAAGTGGAAGAAGATAAAATCTTCATAAGACTTTGAGTTTTGTTTACCTTAAAGGATTTCAGCAGGCATCATAGAAATAGAATAAAGCGAACGTGGTGACTCAAGCCATTTTTGTAAAATGAGAGCTCCGATGAGCTCCAGCCTTTTGCTTCAATCTAAAGATGATTTATGACTACGTCCTTCAAACGTTGGTGTTTTCCCAAGAAAGTAACGACGGCCTTTGTGATTCTAACGATTTGTTTATCGAAAAACCGTGAAACGACAAGCGAAAACGCAAATGAAAAAACGCCTAATACGATTCCATTCGCAAAGTTTATGGAACCTAAAACAATAATAGCGGTTAAGTAAATGACGGCGCTCAATATGCCCATTATTAGTGACCGAATTATGAAGTAGAGTCTTTGAAGCCAAGAGGCGAGGAGTAGCGCTTTGATGACTTCTATTTTGCCGGAGTTTCGTTCAGTCTGAGTTGAGGCTTTGTCTAAGTGTTCGACCAGATTCTTTGCGCGATGGACGTCAGTTAAATGCAGGAGGTTTGCAACCTCGTTGGAGGATGATAGGTCCTTCAAACTAGTTTGTTCGATATTTACCAAAATTCCCTGAGATATCTCCTCAATCTGCTTGTCTATAGAACTCATAATCTCACCGACATTTATTCAAAAGAATTAACCAATGGAAAATATGATTAACCGGAACAAAAACCTGCCGTTGATAAAGAGCATCGAATACATTAGAAATAAAAAGAGTATTAATGGATTGATGATTTCTTTTGGTTTTTTTTTCATCTGAAGCCTTTTATTGAGACATCAAATCGTCAAAGGCTCTTATTGTCCGCATTCTAAACAGCAGAAGTATGCTTCTTAAGGCTGATTCAAGCTCTTTTTACCTTTTTCTTAGTTTTTTCTGTTTTACTGGACGTTTCATCTCGCCTTAAAACTCTGATTTGCAGCACTTAGAGTTTCACTCAACAATTCTGGCGATCATTTACGAAATTCGGGCAAGCGAGTCAATCAGGAATATCATGCCAAAATCAGAGTTTCTCAATATGGTGAAATTTCCACTTTCTCCCACTCGAAGCCGACAGATACGGTGACTGAGCTAATTCTAAGCTTTGATAGAAGCTGGCGTAAATTAGTTATCGTTTCTCCCTCGGAGCCTTTTTCGCAATTCAGAATTGCAATTAAATTATGAGCTCCATAGCACTTCCAAAATAGCTTAGTATGTGAGAGTTTCATAAGAGCTTCCGTCACTTCTTCAGTGTCATCGTAAGCTAACTCCATGCCTAAGATGATTGCGGAAAGGTTAAGGGCTTTAAAGTTTGGTATTGCCATAATTTTCTTTTCGATGACATTGTTTTTTTCAAGCTTTTCCATTCTTCTGTAGACAGTTCCTCTTGTCACGTTTAGGGTCTTAGCCAAATCGTCATAAGAATGAATTCCGCTGCAAACTTCATGGAGAATTTTCTTATCCAATTCGTCCAAAACTACTGACAAAATGATACCTCACGTCTAATTACTATCGTTGATAAGTTGCTTAAAAGACATTGCCCCACTTTGTTTCGATTGACATAGCAAAGAACTAACAGATGTAGGCATTTCTTGTAACAAATGTTCCGCAAGATATCTAATAATAATGGTTTTGTCTCACGCAGTAAATACTTATTGTACACTGATGCTTATATTTCCAGCTTGGCGGTCTCGAACGAAAGAAAGAAACTCAAAAGAAGAACCTATTTCCTTTTCTGAAAGCCGGATTTTTAGTGAAGAAAAAGAACATATTTTAACAGAAGACACAATTCAAAAGGCTTCTTTTCATATTTTGCATGTTGATGATGATGCGTCTATTTTACGAGTTTCCAAGCAAATATTGATGGATACTGATGCCAGATTTGAGATTGACGATGCCAGCAGTGTGGATGAAGCGTTTTCTAAACTGGCATGTGGAAGTTATGATATTATAATTTCTGATTTTGAGATGCCTGGGAAAAACGGTCTCCAATTTCTAAAAGAGTTGCGTGAAGCAAGAAATGAAATCCCCTTCATAATATTTACAGGCAAAGGTCGAGAAGAAATAGCCATAAAAGCCTTGAATCTTGGAGCTTCGGGATATTTCAACAAGATAGGTGATCCTGAAACAGTTTACGGCGAACTATCATACGGAATAGTGCTTTCTGTGGAGAGGGCTAAATTGGCTCAAGATTTGAAGGAAAAATTATCCATTATAGAAAGTGTGACTGAGAATATTGGTGCTGGATTAACAATTATAGGGAAGGATTATCGAATTATCTGGGCAAACAAGGTCCTAAGGCAATTTGGTGGCGAAAGGAACAAACTATGCTATTCGACGTACAACAAGTTGAGCAAAGTTTGTCCAGATTGTGGGGTAAAAAAGATTTTCGAAAACGGAGCAACTATTGACTCCCATGAATACACCAACACAGATTCCAATGGAGAAGTGTTTTGGATACAAATCATAGCTACCCCAATTAGAGATGAAAAAGGAAATGTTGTTTCGGCCTTAGAATTGACGATCTCCATAACTGAGCGTAAAAAGGCTGAAGAACAACTGAGAAAAGCTAATGGTCTTCGAACTCCAAAAATGGCTTAAAGAAAAGAAACTAATGAATTATTAAATTGTCTTACATTTTTCCTATTTCTGTTAATTCATGCTTGCAATCAAAACGCGCACCATTGCTGCACCGTTAACTAAGGAAACTGTTCGCCTCAAATATGCTCACAAATCCGAAAAATAAGAGTTACAGTCGCCTTACATCAATTACAGAACAAGCCAGTTCCGCTAAATACGTGGTTTTTTGTCAAGAGCTGCTTCAATGGTTACTGTGTTTTTTGTTAGTTCTTTCTTTACTTGTTCACCTGAACAACGCTCAATCAGCGTTGATATTTCTTCCGAAAGAAAGATGCTCCATTTCTCCCCTAAGTTGTGGCGCAAATGAAAAACATCTTTGCCATTACTATTGATGTGATGATTATAAACGAAGCTATTTGCATAATGGCCCATGATTTCTTCTAAGTAAAAAGTCAGGTTTTCTCTATTGAAGTCAAGTCCAATAGTGCCAAAAACGTCTTTGGCAATTTCGGAACCTGAATTTTTTCCATATAATTTCACATTTTCTTCTGGGCAATCGCGAATAATATTGGCAAAAAGATCTTGGGGAAGGGTTATGGTAGGAATATGCTTAAGATATCTATAAAATAGACAATAGTCCAAAAGAATTCGGTTTAAAAGAGCATTAGAACTAGTTTTTTGTTTCTCTGCTTCCTCTTCCAATATATTCAGAGATTGCTCGTCTAACCTAAACGAACGACTTAAGGTCCGTCTCTTTTGACGCTGCATTTATCGATCAACTTTATTGAGAAGTTATTTGTGTTGCAATATAACGCTTTGCAACATTTTGGAGTGCAGTGTTTCCTTAGCATTCTTATGCTCTTGTTCTCATTCGTAATCAATAGAAGAAGTGTTGCTTTAGTTGACAAGGAATCTGAATGAAACTTCAAGATAACGATGACCTGGAAACAAGAATTATCAAGACATTCTTGGACATCTTGATTTTGAAACACTTGAAAAAATCACCGCTTAACAGTGGGTACCAGATTTTGCAGCACTTGTATAACGAGCTTAACATGTCGTTTAGTCCTGCAACGGTCTACCACGCGATTTATTTGCTCGAGCGAAAAAACCTGATACAATGTCATAGCGACGAGAATGGGCGAATCTACGCTTTGACTGATCAAGGTGAGCGAACACTAAAGTCAACAGCCGATTCCAGCATTAAGATACAAAATTTGGTCCAAAACATCTTATCGGAGCATCAGTAAATGAAACTGCTACACGAACACTATGACGTGCTCGATGGTGGTTGTGGCACTTTCGCGGTTGCCCAAAATCCAATTGTTGGTGATGGTTCAATTCGTGTCTTGCAGGTAGATGATGATGTGTCTATTCTGGAGATTTCCAAGCTGATGCTTAAGGATATGAATGAGTGTTTTGAGATTGACTCTGCCTCTTCTGTGGATGAAGCCTACAAGAAGCTTGAGTTTTGCAACTATGACGTTGTCATTTCCGACTACGAAATGCCTCAAAAGAACGGACTCGAATTTCTAAGGGAGCTTCGTGAACAAAACAACCAAATTCCCTTCGTCCTTTTCACTGGGAGGGGCAGAGAAGAAGTTGCCATCACAGCTCTAAACTTGGGCGCAGACGCATACATCAACAAGCAAGGCAATCCAGAAACAGTGTATGGCGAGTTATCCCACGCTTTGAACAAGGCGGTAGAGCGTAGAGTAGCTCTGAAGTTGCTTGTGGAGTCGGAATTAAAATACCGCAACGTAGTGCAAAATACTCTAGTGGGCATAGCTATTTTGGAGGGTATTCCGCCAAGAATTGTTTTTGCCAACTCGGCCATGGGAAAAATCTTTGGGTTATCTCCTGAGGCGATAGTTGCTCTTTCGTCAGAGGAAATTGTTAGAAGGCTTTACCCCGATGACCGTGATCATTTCACTACTAGTTTTGAAAGACGCATTGAAGGAAAGGAAGTTGAATCATCTTTAGAGTTTCGCGGGATTCGACAAGACGGCTCTGTTATATGGCTAGAATTGTGCACCACTCTCATTGATTATGGCGGGAAGAAAGCTGTGCAGGCAGTGTTTTTGGATATTACTGAACGCAAAAAAGCGGAAGAGTCTCTTAGGCAAGAAAGGGACAAACTTGAAGCCTTAACTGCAAACATTGGCGCTGGACTTGTGATAATCAGCAAGGACTACAAAATATTATGGATTAATGATTATTTGAAGCAAGTAACCGGCGCTTCAGAAGGCGACCCTTGCTTTTCATCTTTCAACACGTGCACCTCCATCTGTCCTGATTGTGGTCCTATGAAAATTTTTAAAGGCGCCTCCATTGACCGCCGTGAATACTGCAATCAAACAG
>DATJPJ010000239.1:0-8165 GCA_035506455.1 Candidatus Nanoarchaeia archaeon | reverse complement strand
AGAAGTTAGCCTTTCCGAATCCGTGATGCATAAACCGTTGCTGATTGACGAGAAAATGAACCTCGAAGAAATCGCCCAGCTTATGATGGAAAAACAGCAAGATCACGTGTTCGTCGTCGATGGTGAATGTAAGTTGACTGGTGTTATCTCGGGGATTGATGTTGTGAAGAAAATACTTGATCTAATGTCCGCATAAAGGAGTAAGATTAGTTAGCGCTTTAGGAGGTTGCATCATTATTTTGGTAACGATGATTTTCTATGGCTTCTTCGTTTCCAATCCGAGCCTGAAATAATGAATTTCAGTTGGTCAATTATTAGTAAATTGAGGAATGCGTAACCCCGACAAAAGCAGAGAAACTCTATTTGACTCGAGTCCACTAACACGTCGTGGACAGCAAACAAGTGCCCGACGGCTTGGGCTATTTCGATGGCTAAGAAAAGTGCGCTGACAGAAGTGCATTGCATGCCCTTCTATGTCAGGTTAACGTTTCGCTCTTTTGCCTACACCCAAAAAGCTTACTCAAGAACGTTGTGGAATCGTGCGACCTTAATTACATTGTTGAAGATACATCAAAAAGGTGCTTTGTACAAGCTTACTTGTAGTATTTATTAATCTATTTTAGGTGATTTTGTTGCCTTTGTCTCAAAAATCTGTCCATCCAGCGGACATTGAAACTTACCCCCTTTCGTTTTCTTTGTTTTGGAAATCCGTCGCGCCGACAAAAGAACAGCTCTGGCTATACATTTAGCTTCTTGTTTTAAGAAGGATAGTGCAATTATCTTTAATATATTATCGACAAAGTACAACTGGCGAGTTCTCACTCGAAGCATATGAACTAACTAAATTATGCTCTAAAAAGACTATTGTTTATCTTATGAGTGGTTTTCTGGGGCAATCCAGTTTTCAGTCTGTTTAATGCCTTTATACTCTTGGGTCTGTTTGCGCTTATTTAGAATGGACCCGACTGTTGTGACCACATTCGTAAGAATGATCACATAAGTCACTATGTTAAGGAAAGTGTCTGACAACGGCAACTGTAGACTTACGGCCAATACGCTGAGTGTGGCTGGAGTCAGACCCATCGCGCACATAAGCATTATCTGCCTTCTCTCCTTGTTCAGTTCGGATTTGAAAGTTGAAACTCTCACAGCCGTAAATCTGGTTGCAAGGAGTATGGAAAGAATCAAAATGCCTATTGAAAGGTTGCTGACAATTAACGATGGGTTAATTATGAAAGTTAATCCAAGAAAGACGAAGAACAAAGATTCCAGAAAGAAAGAAATTTCTCCTTGGAACTTCTCAAGTTGTTTTAAGAGAGGGTCCATGCTTGTCTGCCCCTTGAAAATTCTTTTCAAGAGGTGATAGTTTCCAAGAATAATGCCAAAAACAAGTACCGCAAGCGTACCATTACCACCTAGGACGGTGCTCAAAGAATATGTTGTTAGGACAAAACCAACAGTCAAAACGTAAGTAAATCGTTGTTTTTGGAAACGGTATAATGCGAATACCCAAACGAGGCTCAAGATAGCACCTAGCGCAATTCCAATGGAAAACTGCAACCCTATGCCGCCAACTATGGAAAGCCAGCCAGCTTTACCATCTGTGTAAATTCCTACAAAAGCAAAAAAAAGCACAATAGAAAAAATTGAGTTTACAGCGGACTCTAAAGTGAGAAACGTTATCGTGCCCTCTGAAAGTTTCATAGACTTGGAAAGCGGGACGACAACTGCAGCCGTAGTTTCCCCTCCAATTATTGAAGCAAAGATAAAGGAGGAGAGCAAGTTCCAGTTCAAGACAAAAATGCCTACAAGCCCTATCAATATTATGCTGATCCCAACGTAAATCACTGTTTGAACAAGAGCCCTTCCTCCATTCAACACGACTGAGCTAAAATTTAGTCCTAATCCCCCATAAAATAGAACCATGAATAATGTGAGTTCCGCGAAGATAGAAAGTTCAGGAATTAAGGATTCTCGTGGAAAAAAGTTGAGAATAGGACCCAGGACAATTCCTGTAAATATCAAGAAGATGAAAATTGGTATGCCTGTTTTTTTAAAGAAAAATTCCCCGGCGAACCCTATTATAATAATTCCCGCAATCAAGGCGAAAACAACTGAAACATTCATAGATCCACGATACCTCTCAGGTAGGGTTACAATTCCGTTTTATGTTTCCTCGCGGATGCGACTGCTACAGCTGTGGTTATTACATTTGTCATAATAATCACGTATGTAACGATGTTCACGAATGTGTCTGCATACGGCAACTGAAGACTGACGGCAAGAATGGCAAGTGTAGCAGGCGTGACTCCCTGGGCGCACATGAGCAGTATCTCTCGTTTTGCAGTTGATAATTGTGACTTGAAAGTTGAGACTCTTGTGGCTACAAATCTGCATGTCAAAAGTATCAAGAGAATTGCAAGAGCGACTGAAACGTTAGTGACAACATGAGAGGGTGTAATCACAAAGGCCACCCCCAAAAAAACGAACAACAGGGTCGTAAGAAGAAATGAAATTTCTTGCTGAAAGGCTCCTAGCTCATTCTGAAGGAAATCCAAGTTCATTTGTCGTCTAAACAATTTATTTACAAGATAATAGTTTCCAAAAACTAAGCCAAAGACGAGCACAGATAACGTGCCGTTACCCCCAAGTTGCGTGGCAACTGCATAAGTAATTAGAATGAGACCTAACGTCAATATGTACGTAAATTTCTCTTTTTGAAAACGATAAAGCGTGTAAACCCAAGTCAAACTTAAAATGGCGCCAACCACAATCCCAACCGAAAACTGTGAGGCAACGCCATTGAAAGCTGTCGACAAATTAATCCCAGGCGAATTGTAGACTTGAACAAAAGCAAAGAATAACACGACTAGCAGAATGGAGTTTGTCGCAGCCTCAATCTTTAAAAATGATGATACAGATTCTGAAATTCTCATCCACTTTGACAGTGGAACCAAGAGAGCCGCCGTAGTTTCGCCGGAAATCATCGAGGCAAAAATGAAAGAGGGTAGCACACCCCATTTCATGATAAAAACTCCGAGAGATCCAATCAAAATAGAACTTAAGCCGATGTAAATTGCTGCTTGAACTAATGCTCTTCCGCCATTTTCAATTACAACGCGAGCTTTTAAACTCAGTCCACTTGAAAATAGAACCAAGAGAAGAGTCAGTTCCGCAACCGGTGCGAGTACGGGAATTACTGATTGCCTTGGAAAGATGTTTAGGACTGGTCCAAGAATAATTCCCGTTATTATTAGAGAGATAAAGATGGGTATGCTTGTTTTTCTGAAAAAGAATTCTCCTACGAAGCCGATTATTATTATTCCAGCAACAACCGCAAAAACGATAGAAGCATCCATGTTGAGCCCTCTTCGTGTGAGTGTATTTCTGTTCTGCTTGCAATTAAGTCATATAACTAACTAATTATACGCGTCTTCACCTTCAAATGTATATGCTTTTTAGCTTCAGCAATATCAAACGTCGAGACTCTTACAATGCACTTACAGTTTGCAGATTTCATTGAAATCAGATTTTGAAACACTCATACGGGCAGGTCATTGTTTCATGAGTTTGACACACATTATAAATGATCGAAATACCATGGTGCTTGAAGAAGGTTTTTTGCTTGTCTTTGCGGAGATTCTACGGTTTTGGGAGTAATTAGAACAGATTCGCCCCTCTTTAGATGATGCGATATGTCTCGAACATTGAGCTTTTTGACTTCAACGCTTTGAGTAACTAGCGAAAGATTCGAATTTAAGTACTGCAATCGGTAGGTTAGAACAGTTTTTGAGGTTCTAATTAGCCTGAGTCTTTTTCTCTTTTCCTGATTTGGCAAAATAATTTCCTCCATACTGTTCACCTCATGATTAGATGCAAGTCCGCGTTTTTTAATATATGACAGTCACACGGCTATCTTACAATGATTCGAATTGTCTTTCTCATTAAACTGCAGTCACCTCAGGAAGATTTTGGGGGAGATTTGGCGGATCGCTCGTGGAACAATACAGGTTTTTAAGGAAAAGTCAATTTGATTTACTCGCATAGCCGAGTGACAAAAAGGTATGATTCAACTTTCAGATAAACTGATCAGCGAATTATTATCGTTTGGATTAACTGGAAATGAAGCAAAAGTGTTCCTAGCGCTTATCCAGTTGCGGAAGGCAAACGCCCACGAAATCGCGAAGGAAGCAGACATTCCTCGTCAGGAAGTCTACAGAGTTTTGCCGAACCTTGAAAAACTTGGTATTATTCAAGTAATAATTGATAAACCAACAAAATATGTTGCCGTAGACCCAAAAAAGGCATTGGCACATCTTATACAGATGCAACAAGAAAAATTTGAAACGCAAATTCACGAGCTTAGTGAAAAAAAGGTTGCAACAGCCAGCGCGTTGTCCGCGGTGGAGGGCAAATCAAGCGGTTGGACAAGACAAGACCCAATACGGTTCATGTTAATCTCAGGACAGAATTTAATCAATGAAAAAATCGAAGAGATGCTAAGAAACGCGAAAAAAGAGGTTCTTTGGATGGCCCCTAAAAGCGAAGTTAAGCGTGCGTTTGCGTTTGGGAGGGAAAAACTGCTTCGCGACTTGGTAAAGAAGAATTCAACAGTTAGGATAATAACTGAAATCGACGGAAATAACGTTGAAGAAGTCGAAAGGTTGAACAGATTTTGTGAAATAAAACATTCAGATGGAGTCAGTTCAGTAGCAACGATCGTCGATGACAAAGAGCTGATCATTGGATCCGCGATATACTCTGCGGAAAGTGCTGTCAATACAGAGATGATGCATGAATTATGGACCAACGATTCAGGTCACATTAATCTAATGAAAGACTTCTTCGAAAAAGTCTGGAATGTTTCCGTGCCAGCCATAATAGGAATACAAGCTGTGAGAAGTGGGAAACGAGCTGAAACTTTCTCCATTATTCACGGAAAAGAGAATGTAGAATCGAAGCTTCGTGAGGCCGGTCGCTTAGCGCGGTTGAAATTGTTCATGGTTTCCTACGTTACTAATGAAAGTGCTGGATTTGCAAAATCGTTGTTTGAGGAAACTCGAAAAGAAGAAACGAGAACACGATGGGTTACCACAATTGACCCGCAAAACAAGGAAACCGTAAAGTGCCTTGCTGCAAGTGTGGAAGTTCATGTACTCAAGGAGAGACCTGTTAGTTTTCTTCTTACCGATTCTGAATGTATTTTCTCATCAACCCCTATTCTTCAAATCCCGAACGAAGTAATTTGGACATCAGACCAGAATATCGTAAATATGTTTTGGGCTTTAGCCGAAGAAATTTGGAACAAGCTTTCGGGGGAAATAGTGAAATGATGCCAAAACCAAGCTTTAGGTCTAAAAACGTATGTCTTTTCTCCTGATGTTTTTGCACTAATGTAAGCTTAGAAATGAGCTTGTAAGATAGATGTATGACTGACATATCTTTAAGAGTCTTCATCCCGCTTGTAATAAGAAATATAAATTGACGAATGAGTAACCCATCAATGTCAAACTTCAAAAAGCAATTTCGACTATTGAATTACCAGAAATTTCCGGACACAAAAATGAACGGGCAACAGTTAAAATCACATAAGTTTTGTTCAGTTAGCGGAATGGGTTGCCCCATTCTCAGCCGACAACTCAATGAAATAGCTACTTTGTAGGTAGAAAAAGAAGGTTCCAATTGTGAACTCTGAACATCCTCAAAAACGTGATCCACAAGAAGAAACTCCATTCTCAGTGTACTCAAAAACAGGTCTATCTTCGCAAGAAGTAGCAAGAAAACTGCAGCAATACGGAACCAATGAAATACCAGAGAAAAAAGTCAGCCCCATTCGCAGATTTATGGGCTATTTCTGGGGACCCATCCCGTGGATGATTGAAGTCGCAGCCGCCCTGTCAATCGTCATACAGCACTATGAAGATTTTGCCATCATCCTCACTTTGCTGATTGTAAATGCTGTTGTTGGGTTCTGGCAGGAGCGAAAGGCCGACAACGCAATTGAACTTTTGAAGAAACGGCTAGCGCCAAAAGCCCGTGTGCTTAGAGACGGAACCTGGCACGAAATACCTTCAAGAGAACTTGTTCCAGGAGACGTCGTAAGAGTCCGCCTGGGCGACATCGTGCCAGCAGACGTTAAACTAATGAAAGGCAACTACCTGCTCGCAGATGAATCAGCCCTGACAGGAGAATCTCTGCCAGTGGAAAAGCACGTTTCTGACGTAGCCTATGCAGGTGCTATCGTTCGGCAAGGTGAGATGGATGCTTATGTTGTGGCAACTGGAATCAGCAGCTTCTTCGGCAAAACCGCTAAATTGGTGGCAGAGGCGAGAACAGTAAGCCACTTCCAGAAAGCGGTAATAAGAATAGGAAATTACCTAATCATTTTAGCGGCGATAATGGTTTCAGCAGTGGTTGTGGCCGCCCTCGCTCGACAAGCGAACCCGCTAGAGATCATGCAGTTTGCGCTTGTTTTAGTGGTAGCCGCAATACCTGTAGCAATGCCTGCAGTTTTAACCGTCACAATGGCAATCGGAGCAATCGCACTCGCCAAAAAAGAAGCAATCGTAAGCAAACTGGTCTCAATCGAAGAAATGGCCGGCGTTGACATCTTGTGCTCGGACAAGACAGGAACGATTACAAAAAATGAACTCACGATCGCAGAGGCACAAGCCTTTGGGAAATTTGAAATTGATGACGCACTTCTATACGGAACACTGGCTTCTAGAGAAGAAAACCATGATCCTATTGATGATGCCGTAATTGCCAAAGCCAAGTCGATTCACGCAATTGCCGATGCTCTAAGCAGATATAATGTTGTTGATTTTAAGCCGTTTGACCCTGTTTCAAAAAGAACAGAAGCCGAAGTAGAGAGCCGAGACGGAGCGCACTTCAGTGTATCCAAGGGCGCTCCCCAGATTGTCTTGTCTCTTGTTTCTGACAAGTTGGAAATTGAAAAAAGAGTCAACGAAATTGTCAACATTTTTGCGAGCAAGGGTCATCGGGCGCTAGGAGTAATTAAAAGCGACGAAAAGGGCATATGGCAGTTCGTTGGTCTACTTGCGATTTACGACCCCCCACGTGAAGATTCTGCTGAGACAATAAAAACCGCGCAGAAGATGGGTTTAAGCGTCAAAATGGTCACGGGCGACCACATTGCTATAGCCAGGCAAATTGCTCAAGAGGTAAACCTTGGAACAAACATAATACCCGCTTCAGCTTTCGTAGATAAGCCGGACAGCGAAGCAAAGGGCCTTATCGAAAATGCAGACGGCTTTGCCCAAGTATTTCCTGAACACAAATATCGCATAGTTGAACTGCTCCAAGAAAAAGGGCACATCGTGGGAATGACTGGCGATGGAGTAAACGACGCTCCAGCCTTGAAGAAGGCAGATGCGGGTGTAGCCGTAGATGGAGCAACAGACGCGGCTAAATCTGCTGCTGATGTAGTACTTACGAAGCCAGGCCTTTCGGTCATTATAGATGCGATAAAAGAAAGCCGCAAGATCTTCGAGCGTATGACCAACTATGCCGTCTACCGCATCGCCGAAACTACCCGGGTGCTCATTTTCTTATCGCTTTCGATTCTTGTCTTCAACTTTTATCCATTGACAGCAGTTATGATAGTCATTTTAGCGTTACTTAACGATATACCTATCATGACAATTGCCTACGACAATGTTCGGGTACAAGAAAAACCAGTACGCTGGAATATGCGCGGCGTGTTAATTGTTGCGTCGCTGTTAGGTGCAACAGGCGTCATTTCAAGCTTTTTGCTCTTCATAATCGGCTTAAACGTATTTCACTTAAGCGTTAGCACACTTCAAACGTTAATTTTCCTTAAAATGGCTGTCGCTGGGCACCTCACGATTTATCTGGCACGCACCGGAGTAAACCACTTCTGGAAACGTCCCCTTCCTGCTGGAATTCTCTTCATGGCTACCGAGGTTACTCAAGTTGTTGGCACATTATTTGCAGTCTACGGTGTATTTATGACGCCTATTGGCTGGGGATTTGCTGCGTTCGTCTGGGGTTATGCACTGCTTAGCTTTCTAATAACTGACCAGCTGAAGATTCACTTCTTCAGGCTCATGGGTCACGAAGAAGCTCTAGCCCAAAAACGATCAACACAATTTGCTCCTGCTTGAGCAAATTTCTTTCTTTTG
>DATJPJ010000238.1:0-3861 GCA_035506455.1 Candidatus Nanoarchaeia archaeon | reverse complement strand
AGCTAACGACTATGCTTCCATGTCCCGAATGAAGCACCACGGCTTGCGGGAATTTGGGCAAGATAAAGTCGATAGCTTCTGGCCAAGACTCGAGAGGAAACTTGATTTTGGCCATATCTGCTGCAATGTGAACTGGAGCAGTAGGGAAAACGTACTCCGGATTAAGATCATCGATTAGTTTGAGGGCTTTTTCCAAGTTCCCTTCGACGAAGTTTTGACCTTTCGTCACGTCGGCATTCAACGCCCTCAGATTGAACCGTTTGACAGCTAGACATTTCGAGTCAACGTCTACAACGATGAAATCTCGGTTTTTGCTTCGCAGGTACTCGACGGCTTTACACCCGTATTTTCCCCCGCCTATGATTATGTCCACACCATCCCTCGAAGAAACTATCAGCTATTCTGCATCTATAAGGCTTCTCGCAAATAGTAATGACTAATCTGCAACCCTTCTAACTCTTCCAAGCAAAGTTTCTCGTCTGCAAAAACCGACGAACCTAACAAAGCAAACTCTATGTAAGGCACTTTTTTCATGAGAGATGTAAAGTCGGCGCATTGACCCAGTTGGGTCAATGGTGGTCAATCGGGGGCAGACTGCTTTCACAAAAACCAACCCGTTTCAGACCCCAAACGACTGGTTTCACCATTGTCCCACAATGCGAAAATCCATTGTCGGGACAAATGACCGGGGTCCAAACTCGTCCCAACCCGTTAACCCAGGACTATTTTACCAATGTTGAACATTGGCTGAACATTGGTTTTCTGCATCGCGAACATCGATTTGAACATTGCCTGAACACTTGCAAAAAAGCTGCATTACCAAAATGCAGACCGCTTCAACCCCCAAAAAGAAGATTTTGCAATGTTGAACATTGAAAAAATCCAGGTTTTGAACATGCTACCTGGGTCCCCGCCTCCAGGTAACTTCGACGCTTTCAGCGACTCCCAAAAGCCACCCACCGCCTCCGAGGTTTCCTGGTCAAGAGTACGAAAACACTCAGTTCTGCAGAATCCCGCTCTTTTGAGACGACTTCAGGTAGACATCTAGCACAAGCCAACAATCGCAGGACAATTGCCAATAAGTTGCTTACACAAAAAGCAAACCGCTTCAACCTCAGAAACAAGGTTTTTCTCGATTGTCGCGACAATTGAAAAAACTAATGTCCCGACAAATGACCGGGGTCCAAACCTAAACAGCGACCAAATCGTCATAGCAATTCTGCGAAAACTCAACACCCAGCACTAGCCAACAAACTCACAAGCTCATATTTGAGACAAAATTGGCCTGTTATATATGCAAGTAGCTAAACCGTAATTGATATATGGGGTCTTTCCTTTGTTTGGCGTGAGCAACGTTGGTGGCAACTGCATTAGCCGAATTAATCAGCGTCAGCATACTAGTCCTCGTTGCAGGCGTCCTACTGGACATAGCAGTCGGTGACCCTTCCCCAAACAGCCCCTTTGCCGCTTACTACAAGATTCACCCAACAGTGCTCATGGGTAACTTCATAAAAGCGCTTGAACGCCACCTGAAGAACCCAAACCCAAAGCGAGAAAAAATCAACGGCATCCTACTTGGAATCACGACAATTCTTGCCTTTGCGTTACCAACATTCTTGCTTCTGTGGGCAGTCTGGACCTTTCTTGGAGCAGTCAATATTTGGCTGGGCATAATCATCTACACAGTCATAGGCATCGTCCTAGTCAAGTTTGCCGTTTGCATAAAACTGGAAACCGACTGGGCGAAAGCAGCAGCCAAAGCCATCGCCACCAACAACTTAGAAGAAGCGCGGAAATATTCACACTTCAGTCGCCGCGACAGCAGTAACCTTAACGGCTCACAAATAAGCTCAGCAGTAATAGAGTCCATGGCGGAAAACATCATTGACTTCAAAGTATCACCCATCATATTTTACAGCTTATTTGGCGTCACGGGCGCAGTCGCTTTCCGAGCGATAAACACTTTAGACGGCATGGTCGGTTTCAAAGATAAAGAGCACATAAACATCGGCTGGTTCAGCGCAAATCTTGACCACGTCGTTAACTATATTCCCTCCCGACTCACAGGCGCACTCATCATCGCATCCGCGGCACTAATAGGCAAAGACTACAAAAACGCCTGGCGCATAGCAAAACGCGACCACCAAAAAACGCAAAGCCGAAACCACGGATGGCCAATGGCAGCCATGGCAGGAGCGCTAAATGTGCAGTTCGAGAAGCCAGGAAAATATATTCTTGGCGACGCAACTGAGCCGTTGGGCGCTAGCAAAATTATAGAAGCATTAAAAATTCGAGACGCATCCATCGTACTCTGCATTCTTCTGTTCCTCCCCATCTTAATTCTAGTAAGACTGTTTATTTTCCCGTTCTAATAATTGTCAACAAATTGAGATCATACTATCTCATCCAAGATCAATCGTTCAAGTCCCTAATGCTCCAAAAGAAAGGAAAAGATAAAAATCGGTTCGTCTCTTTTCCAACTATGCAGTCAGTTGGCTAACAAAATCTGAAGCACGGGCAGCGAGATCTTCACCTTGACCAATCTTCACAACCACGGCGTCCGAAAGAGGCCCATTCTTCAGGCTCGTCACCGAGTCCCTAATCATCTGGACATCACTTGGTGAAGTTGCACCTGCCCCGCTTCCGAAGACCCCAACCCGGACGCCTTGAGCTGGCTTCAAATCATTTAGACAGTCTTTGACAGAAATAGTTGGAGAGCCAGCGTAGATCGGACCTCCGACAACGACAACTCCATAACCCGTTGTGTTTGACGCCGCAGAACTCTTAATTCCAGCCAAAGTAACACTATATCCTTTTTCCTGAAGGTCACTGGCAACTTTGTCTGCAACACTTTTTGCTGCTCCAGATAAACCAGGATCATAGATAACAATGGCTTTTCCAACAGAGGTTACAGTTGGCGTCAAGTTTGAAGCCCCAGTAGCAGTGTATGCTGCGAGATCCAAGAAAAAGACCGCGCCTACTGCCAACACGAGTACTACGAATATTACAAACACAGCCAAAATGATCTTGAATGCCTTTCTCACTTTACTCCTCTCTCAGTCTTAATACGATGCCTTGGTAGGCAACCTAATATAAAAAATTGCTGTTCAAAATAGAAAGAGGCAAAAAACCCAAACCAGTTTACGGCTTGAATTTTTCTTTCAAAGCATCCACCAATCTTTGGTTGTCCACATCAGATCTTACAGTAACCCGGAAGTAAGTATTATCCAAACCGACAAAGGTACAACAATCCCGAATAAGCAGACCTTCCTTAGCCAACTGCTCCTTAAGCTCAGTGGAAGTAATCTTCGACGAAGTTATTTTAACGAGCAGAAAATTCGTCTCCGACGGAAACACGTGCAATCCGCCTACCTCCATAATCTTTCTAGCAAAATCCGCTTTTTCACGAGTAATAACGCTCTTGGTTTTCAGAATGAACTCTGCGTCATTAAAAGCAGCCACTGTAGCTGCACCTGCTAAGCCATTAATGCTCCAAGGCAGACGAACAGTCTGCAACTTATCTATGAGACTTTCTGAAGCAATTGCATAGCCAAAACGGATGCCAGGCATGCCATAAAACTTTGTAACCGAACGAATTACGAACAGGTTCTCGTATTTCTTTACGTAGCCCGCCACTGTAGCATCTTGTCCATTTGGAGCGAATTCAACGTAGTTTTCATCAACGCAAACGATAACGCCTTTTTTCTGACAGAATTCAGCGATGTTTAGGATTGATTCGCGACTGTACAGAGTTCCAGACGGGCTGTGAGGGTTACAGATGTAAACTATCTTGGTGTCATCTGTAATAGCCTTCTTTATAGTTTCAGTCTCCAGATTGAAGTAGAAAGGCAACTGAACAAA
>DATJPJ010000237.1:0-5277 GCA_035506455.1 Candidatus Nanoarchaeia archaeon | reverse complement strand
CACTTCCGATCCATGGCTCTAGCCCAGCGCCATTATAAACTAGTACATTTGCGCTAGCTACTGCTTCTATTGAGGATGGTGTTGGTTCAAATTCGTGCACATCAACGGTTTCTGGAACAAGAAGAGTGACGTTAACTTTATCGCCGCCGACATTTTGGGCGAAATCCAGTAGTGGATAAAATGTTGCTAGTACTTGGAGTGTAGAACTTGTTTTTGTTCCTGTATTGTTGGTAAGATACAAACCTGCTACAGCTGCCACGATGATTACGGCAACTAAAACTCCGACAATAACATACGTGGTTTTTCGCATTAATGTTCGCCATTTATTAAAATATCATTGCTATTTATTAAATGTTATTAAATTTGCCATTTTATTTAATAGGCAGACAACGCCTATTGCTAAGCTAAGGTGAATCAAGTGAGCATAATTAGTCTTTCATTACCCACCGAATTGCTTGAAGATCTAGACGCCACGCTTGGAGAAGAAAAATCGGCTAATAGGTCAGAAGTACTTAGGCAAGCTGTTCGAAGTTATTTAAATGAATATAGAAAACTTGATGAATTAAAAGGCGAAATAATCGCCACCATCTCAGTCCTTTTCGAGAAACAGGAAAAGAACGAGGAATTGTTTAGTCTTCAGCACGAATTCAGCGATATGATAACAGCCTCCCTCCATTCTCATCTACCTGGAACTAACTGCCTTGAAGTCATGGTGGTTAAAGGGCCAGCCGATAGGCTCAAAACTCTTATAGATGGATTAAAGGCAAACAAACCAGTCAAGCAAATAAAATTCTCTATCATGATATCGGATGGAAAAGAGTAATTCTTTAGGTTTTTTATGTTTCTCCCCAAACTTCCATGCAAAGTAGTTAGAGCCCGGTGCCAGCCTCGTTTCTCAAAAAAATTGCTCGCTCAAATATCGCAGTATGCCTCATCCCAAAAAACCGTCTTCTTAAGTTATTTTCGAAATTCATATATACGCTCATTGAGAAGTAAAATTAACCTAAATTCAGGTGAACGCATTTTAGATGACAGTGCTAAAGAGAAGGTACCTCATAATTTCTGTCGTTGCCATTTTGGTTACTGCCATTATCTTAAGCTCATTTGTTTACTTAAGTTTCCAAAAGTCTTATGCAGGCAAGGTCGAAACGCTCACCATCGGACAACTTCCCAACGAAACAGAGTCACTAATTTACATAGCTAACGACCAAAAATATTTCGCCGATAACGGTATAGACATAACCTTCAAAAACTATGCCTCAGGCGCAGCTGCTACAGCGGGAGTGCTAAACAACGAGGTTAACATAGGCGTGGCAACTGAGTTCATTGTTGCAGAAGAGGCATTAAACAATGCAAGCCTCTGCACTTTTGCAACCGAATCCAAATTTTTAAGCTTCTATGTGGTCGCCAGAACTGACAAGGGAATTCAAAATATTTCAGACCTGAACGGTAAAACAATTGGAGTTGCTTTTGGTACAATAGGAGAATTCTATCTTGGGAATTTTTTTGAACAATACGGATTAGACTCAAGCAACATGACTCTTGTCAATGTTCCCTTAGCGGGGGCTCAGAATGCTTTGGTCAACGGAACCGTCAATGCGGTAATAACGCTTCAACCTTACGTGAGCCAAATCGAGAGCTCTTTAGGAAACAAAGTTATGGCGTGGTCAGCGCAATCCAATCAGGATGCATATAGCGACTTAGTCTGCGCCAACAGCTGGGCACAGCAAAATCCTGATTTAATTGTAAGATTCTTGAAATCGTTATTGCAAGCTGAAGGCTTTGTTCAAGAACATCAAAGCCAAGCTATCGTCATCGTGACAAACACTCTAAATTATTCTATCACATATTTGCCAACTGTTTGGTCAAACTATCAATTCACAGTTTCCCTTGACCAGTCTCAAATCTTAGCTATGCAAAATGAAGCCCAATGGCTAATAAATAATAATTTGACAAACGCAACCTCAACACCTAACTTTCTTAATTACTTTTACTTTAACGGTTTAACTCAAATTGATCACCAAGCAGTAACCATCATTCACTAAGGTGGAAAGGGATAAAATTGAAAAGCAACAAGAAAATCCTTGCTATAACGATTACTATAATCGTCGCAGTTTCAATAATTTCGGGCGTCTTTCTTTACATAAACTATCAGCAAGGACCTGTGGGAAAGATGGATTCGGTTACAATAGCCCTTCCGCCCCTTGAGCAAGATGCACTGATGTATGTCGCTGCTAATCAAAGGTTTTTCGGAAATAACAACTTAAATGTTACATTTAGAAATTATAACTCTGGAACAACCGCTATCAACAGTCTATTGAGTGGCGAAGCAAACATTGCTGAATCTGCAGAATATCCTTTTGTCAACGATGCCTTTCAAAACCAAACAATCTCCATAATCGCGTGCAACGACGAATTTCAGAATTCTTACATTGTTGCGTTAAAAAACCATGGAATAAATAACATTTCCGATCTAAAAGGCAAAAGAATCGGTGTAGATAAGGGTACGATTGCCGAGTTTTATCTTGGGCGTTTTCTTCAGTTAAACGGAATGAACATTCAAGATGTAGATTTAGTCAACGTAATCCCTTCAGAATATGTGAGTGTAATTGCCAACGGAACAGTTGATGCCTTGGCCGCGTGGCAGCCCTATATCAATCAGATACAAAATCAAATGGGCGGAATCGCTTCTTGGCAGCTTAATAGTGCTCAACAAGCATTTGGCATTTTAATCTGTAGTAATGGATGGCTAAGCCAACATGCCGATGTTGCAGAGCGTTTCCTAAAAGCACTCGACGAAGCTCAAAACTACATTTTGAATAATCCTAGTAAGGCAAAGGTGATAGTGCAAAATCAATTGAACTACACCAGTTCATATATTGACAGCGTGTGGCCTCTGCATGATTTTTCGTTGTCGCTTGATCAGTCTCTCGTTACAGCTATGCAGGATGAGGCTCAGTGGATGATAAACAATCAATTTACCAATCAAACGCAGATTCCAAACTTCACAAACTACATTTACACAAGAGGGCTCATCGCAGTAAACCCTCAATCGGTAACTTTATTTACGTAGGGACGAATATGCGAATTACTACTCAATTCAAAATTATTCTTATTGTCTTTAGCGTAATTTTGCTCTCTGTTGGATTATCGATAGCATATACCGTTCAGCAAGTTGGTATTACACAGAGGCAGGAAAACCTTGCCAACGGCATAGTTGTAAGCGCTAACGAATTAAGTTATCTCTCAAGCGACTATGTTATTTACCACGGGACTACGCAGTTGGCCCAATGGCAAGTGACCTATGCTTCATTCTCAAATCAAGTTGGCAACCTGAGTGTGACAACTGCTCAACAAAAAGACCTGGTTCGAACCATGCAACTGACGCGGCAACAGGTAGCTGCGGTGTTTAGCGGCATCGTCTCAAGTACAAGCTCATCTCAGAGCCAAACCTCTTCGAACCAATCATTAGAACTTGAGACAGCCTGGGCTCGCATGTCCGTGCAAACTACATCGTTAACATCCGACGCTACACAGCTAGCTCACTTGCTTCAAGATCAAGTTAATCAAGAGAATTTAGTGAATTACGCATTGATTATAGGCATGATTGTAGCGTTCATTTTGCTGCTTGCAACAATTTATGTTCAAACGTTTAGGCATACCTTGAAGTCACTATCTGACCTCAAAGCTGGCGCAAGCGTAATCGGCTCGGGCAACCTAAACTTCAAGCTTGACGAAACTAAAAAAGACGAAATTGGCGAATTGTCTCAAGCATTCAATCAAATGACGACAAACCTAAAGAATGTAACATCATCCAAAACAGACTTGGAGCACACGCAAGCTGCTTTAAAAGAAGCCAGCGAACAAACAGAGTTTGAGAGGAAACGCTTGGAAACTATTTTGGAAACTAATCCTTCGGCCGTGGTCATTGTAGAGGCTTCAAACGGGAAATTCTCCTATGCTAATAAACGCGCTTTGGAGCTTTACGGTTTCGACACGTTAGGGCTAACATTGGATGAAAACGTGGCGAAAGTTAAGGCTAAACGACCTGACGGAAGTGATTACCCAATCGAAGAAATGCCCGTGAGCCATTCCTTAAAGCACGGTCAAGAGGTACACGACAAAGAAATAATACTCTCACGCCCAGACGGCCAAACTTTCCCTGTGACCGTGAGCTCGGCACCGCTACGCGACATGCAAGGCAACATTTCTGCAGCCATCGTTGTCTTTGAAGACATAACCGAACGCAAGAAAGCAGAGGACGCCACGGCAAAACAGGCTGAGCTTATAGATCTTAGTCCGGACGCCATTATTGTTAGAAAACTTGACGGCATGATTACTTTCTGGAGTCAAGGCGCCGAAAAACTGTACGGGATAACCAAGAGCGAAGCAATTGGACAAAACATCAACACACTGTTAAAGACAGAATTCCCTCAGCCTCAAAACGAGATTCTAAAAAACCTCAAACAAG
The DNA here is from genome assembly GCA_035506455.1 of Candidatus Nanoarchaeia archaeon. GTDB lineage: Archaea > Thermoproteota > Bathyarchaeia > Bathyarchaeales > Bathycorpusculaceae > JADGNF01. The sequence goes on along the minus strand of DATJPJ010000237.1, from coordinate 806 downwards.
ATGGGAAATGGTCCGGCGAAATTGTACACATAAGCAAAGATGGAAACAAAGTGATTGAGCAGAGTTACTGGTTGGCACGATTTGATGCAAAAGGCAAGATATTTGAGATGTTGGAGTCAAATGTCGATATTACTGATCGGGTAGAGCTGCAGATAAAGCTCCAGGAATCTGCTGTTCGGGTTGAAGAGTACGCTAACCAAATGGAGGAGCTCGCAGAAAAAAGAGCTGCCCAGTTGAAAGACGCTGAACGCCTAGCAGCAATAGGCGCAACCGCAGGCATGGTGGGTCACGATATCCGCAATCCTTTGCAGGCTATTACAAGCGATGTTTATTTGGCAAAGTCAGATTTGAGTGCCATGCCCGAGGGCGAAGAGAAAGACAACTTGACAGAAAGCCTCGACGGTATTTCTAAAAACGTTGAGTACATCAATAAAATAGTTCAAGACCTGCAAGACTACGCCAGACCCATTAAACCCGTTGCTAGAGAAACAAGCCTTCCAGCAGTTATTGACGACATAATCCACGGGACCATAGTTCCCGACCGAGTCAAAGTGCACGTCAAGGTTCAGAACGAATCCGCCTTCGTAATTGCTGACCCAGATATCGTTAAACGTGTTTTAACTAATCTAGTTACGAACGCGGTTCAGGCCATGCCAGAAGGAGGCGAGCTCGACATCAAAGCATATCAAGATTCCAATGACACAGTCATTACCGTGAAAGATACTGGTGTTGGCATTCCTGAAGAAGTCAAGCCCAGGCTGTTCACGCCACTTTTCACGACGAAATCCAAAGGCCAAGGCTTTGGC
>DATJPJ010000236.1:0-3640 GCA_035506455.1 Candidatus Nanoarchaeia archaeon | reverse complement strand
GTAATATCTAAGACCAAACCTCTAACGCCAGTGATTTTATTTTGGTGGAAGATGGGGGCAACCGTAATTAGGGCAGGGAAAGTGCTGCCATTCTTTCTCACAAAAGTAAACTCTACAATTATTGGTTTACCACCAGAGAGTAAATGTTCAAAATCCTTAAACGCTCTATCTTGACCATCTTGAGAGAGAACCTGACTGAAATGCAATCCTTTTTCGAGTTCTTCTTCAGAGTAACCACCGACTTCGCGGGCTATCTTGTTAGCGAATATTATTTGCCCGCTTAAATCAGTCTCGAAGATAAGAACGGGTAAGAAATTCGCTATTTGTCTATATCTTTCCTCGTTTTCTTGTAATAATTCTTCATTCTTTTTCTTTTCGGTGATATTTAGAAACATGCCTAAGAGAACCCATTGGCCGTCATATTCAACCATGTTTGAAAAACCACTTAACCAAATAATCGATCCGTCTTTTCGTACGGCCCGGAACTCCAGACAGGTTTCTGCTGGTTCACCTTTAAAGCGACTTTCTAAACGGTTAAAGAAAACTTTTCTATCTTTAGGGTGGATTAAAGATTGGATTCCATCAGCCGAAAGTGAAGTTAATTCTTGAGGGCTATAACCTAAAAGCTGCTTCATCGCTTCGTTAGCGAAAACAAGCCTTATCGGATTTATTGTTGTAACTGTAATTCCTTGAAGTGAATTTTCAACCAGTGAACGATAATTTGATTCTGAGTTGACATATTGAAGTCGCGAGTATCTTCGGTCAACTGTTTTTTTTATAGCGTCGGCTAACTCGCAGCAAACTGTCTCAATTGAGCCATGTTTATCTATAAATTGGTCTGCGCCTAAATTCAAAGCCTTAACGACTACTTCTTCTCTGCCTTTTCCGGTGAGAAAAATAAAAGGAATATCATTCCCTCGGTCACGAAGGTACTTTAGGAAATCTAACCCACTTTTATGGGGCATTTCATAGTCTGAAACAATAGCATCGTATGTTTGCTTTTGAATTTCTGTTAACGCCTCGTCAATAGAATTTACACAATCAATTTTGAAATTGTTTTCTAAACACAAGATTTCTTTAATAACTTCCAAGAAGTGGCCATCATCATCAACATGCAGAATATGCATTAGGTCAGTTGTATCCTTAGATTTCAAACCGTACATCGATGGTCACGTCTGTGTTTAGCACAACTAATTGATTTCGAAATTTAGATTTTTGTGAGTCCCTACAAAACAAACAAAATAAATCATGGAAAAACTAAAACGTTAACAACAATATTTGTTTCCCATTTATTTTCTACGAATTATGCACAGAGACCAATTCTAAGTTGAAAGGAAACTGACTAATAGTTGCCCCATACATTTAATGGAATGTTGTCGGCTGAAAATAGGTTGTAGAAATGAGTATCCGTGTGGTGTTTCTTGGAACGAGCGGAAGCGTACCCACTATGAAACGCAGCTTGCCCTGTGTGGTTGTGCAGTGCCCCAAAAACCAGTGGATGTTTGACTGCGGAGAAAACGCACAGCACCAGATGATGGCGGGAAAGGTCAGCTTCCACAAGAAACTCAAAATCTTCATAACACACCTTCATGGCGACCACGTGCTGGGTTTACCGGGGCTGCTCCAGACCATGGCATTGATGGATCGCAAGGAGCCTGTGGAAATATATGGCCCCAAAGGACTCAGCACTTTCTTGATATGCACAAAAGAAACACTCAACTTCGGTTTAAACTATCCAGTAACAATTAACGAAACCCTCTCCGAAGGAGCAGTTTGCGAAGAAGCTGAATACCAAGTGTTCGCCACCAAATCCAACCATGCTGTCGACGGATATTGTTTCGCATTCGTTGAGAAGCCCCGTCCAGGCAAGTTCTACCCAAAAAAAGCCCTTGCGCTAGGAGTCCCAGAAGGGGAATTATGGTCCAAACTGCAAAACGGGGAAACAGTCAAGGCTACAAACGGCAAGAAAGTTAGACCCACCGAAGTTATGGGACAACAGCGCCCTGGCAGAAAAATAGTTTACACTGGTGACACAAAACCGTTTGAAGCTTTTGCCAAATTCGCAGAAAATGCAGATTTAATTATTCACGACTGTACATTTGATGACTCTCTTGCTGAAAAAGCGGACTTAGACGGTCACTCAACGCCGACTCAAGCAGCTGCTCAGGCAAAAAGTGCAAACGCCAAACGCCTTGTGCTCTATCATATCAGTGCCAGATATCCAGACGCCTCGGCACTAGTGGAGCAGGCTAAAAAAGTGTTTTCTAATAGCGCTCTTTCAGAAGATTTACTTGAGATAGAGTTACCATTAAACGAGTAGCCGTTTAAGTTCAACTATGCTCTCTGGCACGCCGCGAATAGATTCAACTACGACAGTCTTATCGAAGCCAATTCTTTGCAAGTTTTCCGCAAAGGCATCATAATCGATGTTGCCGTCTAATACGCCGTTATGTAAGTCGTCTTTGCCGTCGTTGTTGCTAGCGTGGATGTGTACAATCTTGTCGGCGAGTTGGTCAAAGAACGGTTGGATTTGGCCTTCCAAGTTAGCATGACCTAAGTCTAGGGTAATACCGATGGGCAAGTTGGTCTCTTTGTAGAACCTCTGGAACTCTGCTGGTGAACTCATCAAGAAGCCATATTTCTCAGGAAGGTTTTCCATGGCCATGTTGACGCCGTATTCTTCGGCTAGAGTGTAGAGTTCTTTTGCGCTTTCACAAGTTTGCTTGAATAGGCCGTCTGGGTAGAATTGGCTTATGCCTGTGATTTGGGCGGGGTGGAAAACCCACATTTTGGCGTCCACGGCGTTGGCGTTGGCAAGGGATTGCTTTAGTCTTTTCATTGCGGCGGTAAGCATAGGTTTGGCGGGTGAACCGAGGTTTACGTCGGCAAAGGGTGCATGAACTGAGTAAGTTAAACCGTGATTTTTAGCTGCTTCTCTTAGCTGGGCGATGCGTTCTTTGTTTAGGTCGTGGGTGCCGTCGTCGAGGATTTCAATGTATTTGGTGTTCATTGTGCCTAGGCGTTTTACCATGCGGTTGAATGGTTCGCCGAGACAGTAGAGCATTGAAACGCCAACTTTAGCTTTGGACATGTATTATCCTCGAGGAATTGTTGTTTCTGGTTAAGAGTTGAGTCTCCCTAAATAATCTAATCCCTAAAAAAAGGTGAAGTTATGAAAAATTGAATATTTCGAATCCGGAAATGTCACTTATAAGACAAGACTCACGATTTGATATTGAAGGGAGAAACCCGAAAATGAACACCACCGAAAAAATATACAATGCAATTAAAAGCGAACTAACCATCTATGAGAACACATTTTTCTCCAGAAAAGCTGCCGCACCAATCTGTATAGCTCTTTGCTGCATGATAATCATAGTACATGTTTTAGGCGCATAAACTCCACTATATCAATTTGTTCTTTTATAAAAAGAAAGAATCAACCCGACCGCGAAAACTAATCGACCGCGTCGTTTTATTCTGCACATCCCTAACCCCCAGCGCCAACTCCGTGAACTCCTTAATGGTCGTATATTGGAACTCCCAAGTAGGCGCTCCGAACCGTAAGCCATTACACATCGTGTCAACGTAAACGTAGAGCGTTTGCCCCATATACTGGTAAGCTGCTTGTTTGGGTTCG
>DATJPJ010000235.1:0-2765 GCA_035506455.1 Candidatus Nanoarchaeia archaeon | reverse complement strand
TAGTCATTGGTGAAAACGCGCAGGTTCAAGAAGTAGCTGAGGACTGCGGTGCAAAGTATAAAGACGCCACGAGAGATGGTTTGAACCCTGCTATAGAGGAGGGATCAAACTGGTGCGTGGAGAAAGGCGCAAGCTCAGTGTTAATTGTTCCTGCAGACATTCCCTTCATTACAACTAAGGATGTAAACCGCATTGTCCAATTAGCTGGCAACGATAGAGCAGTGGTTCTATCACCCTCAAATAACTGGGGCACGAATGCACTTTTTCAGTGCCCGCCTAAACTAATCCCAGCCTGTTTTGGTCCAAAAAGTTTCTTGGCGCATGTGCGTGAAGCATACCTCAAAGGAATCAGTGTTCGGCTGCACTTTTCCTCGGGGCTGGCAACCGACATCGATTCAGCTGAGGACTTGAGAAAGCTGTTTGAAATTGAAAATTCCACTAATTGCAAAAAGGTTCTTGGGCATATTATGGAGAACAGTGCAAAAGCACGGCTTTTCTTCTCAAACAAAAGTCAGTTCGTAATAAAAAATTAAGGAAAGAGTTGAGATTAGTTGCGAGGAACGCCAATGAGGCGAATTCCTGCACCCTTAATCTTGTACCGGATGTTTATGGCGATGAGCGCTGCGGTCATGCATTCTACGATTACGGCATTCTGAATCATACCAGCATCGAAAGCATCAATTCCGATTTTCTTGATTAAGGCAATAACCATATCGCGGGTTTCGCGGTCAGCGCCGACAACCAAGACGTCAGTTTCGATTTTTTCATCAAACTTTTCTAGCTGCTCGGGGCTGATATTCTGGAAGGCATCTACGACCTTGGTTGTTTCTCCAAAGAACGTTTGGATTTCTACCGCGATAGAACCGGCGGGATTTATGCGAGCACGGCTCTTCTTCTCGGCGTCTAGGCTACTTGCAATGTTTATTATGATCTTGCCAGAAGCCGCAGGCTTAATGTCTTCTAGAATGGGTTTCATTCCGTCATATGGGACGGCGAGCAGCACGATATCGGCATTGAGGGTAGCGTCGCGGTTTGTATAGCCTTCGACGTTCTTGATTTTGAATTGGGCGTTAATGCTATTCGCAGTGTTCTGGGCTTTCATGGCGTCGCGGCTGCCGATAAGAGTGCGTACGCCTGCTTTCGCGAATCGTGCAGCTATGGCGCTACCTTCTTTGCCTGTGCCGCCGATTATAGCGAGTGAAGGATTAGGGTTTGGGGTGGACATGTTTTTTTCCTCTTGCTGTCAGGTACTCATGCGTGTGTGTTTATATTTTTTATGGGTCTGCAACAGTGGACTTTCTAGCTTACGGTGAGATTTAAAAGGACATGTCTTCATTGTATTACTAGACGTTTTGGAGGTTGATTTTTCTATATGCCCCGAAAAAAAGAGAAGCCCACAATGACGCCGACGGCGTATATGGACCACGATGAAAAATTCTATTATATTGAAATCGAACTGCCGGGTGTGAAAAAAACCGACATTGAACTGTCAGTTTCTGACCAGAGTTTCTGCATTAAAGCCCCGCGCGAAGATATAGAGTTCTTGGGTTGTTACGTACTCGCGCATCTAGCAGACACTGACGCCGCAAAAGCGAAATTCGAAAACGGCTTGCTAGCAATTGAAATCCCATTGAAGAAGAGTAAGAAAGAAAAGAAAGTCGCCATCGAATAGATGTAACATTTCTTATTTTCTATTTCCGCAAAAATTTAGTCATAACATGGGATTTGCTCTGTATCTGGCCAAAATCAACAGTTTTGTTTTAGAGCACAATTCGAAGTTGTTAAGCAGGAAATCCATCTATTGCTATTTTGGAGTTGTAATTCGTGAAACTTCTGAGGGTTTACAGAAATATTTAGATATCTCAAGCAAGCATGAATAGAGCAATGTCACCCGCTAAACTCACCAACCGAAAATTTGTCTCCGTCGACCCCGCCAAATGCACAGGCTGTGGTATCTGTGAACTTGCATGCATTCAAGAAAAAGGCGAAACTAGCCCATTACGCAGCAGAATCCGAGTAGTTAGGATGAAACCTCTTTTCAACTTTGCCTTGGCTTGCAGAGCTTGCGAAGACGCTAAGTGCGTCAAAGCATGCCCTGAGAAAGCTTTGAGCCAAGAAGAAGCTACTGGCATAATAATGGTCAGCGAAAAGAAGTGCAAAGGCTGCGACTGGTGCGTGCAAGCATGCGAGCACGGTGGTATCGAAATTCACCCCGACACTGGTCTCGCAGTTGCATGTGACCTCTGCGGTGGAACTCCTCAATGTGTTGAGTTCTGTCCAGAAGAAGCTCTTGAAATGGTCTCAACAGACGAAGCTGCTGATAAGAAGATGAGCGACACAATCACGAATTTGCCTGCTGAAACGGAACGCATAACCAACATAGTAAAAAGTAAAGACTGGAAACCGATACTCGCCGAAACTGAAAAGCGTGGCGAGAAAATCTCCGAGAAACTCGAAGCGCTCAACAAAAAACCCAAGGGCAAAAAGAAACAGTGACAACGGTACTAATGAACGGCTGACGGACAAAATCAGAGGCACCTTTGCCTCAAACCTAACTAGTTTTAACTTTATGAATCATGTATTAGCATGTAAGCAGATTATCGTTCACTATTCCTATTGATCGCCTTCAAAGCCTCTAATCAGCTGGTCTATGCAGAGCCCATTTCTGTCGCCATTATACCCGCCCTCTAAAATGAAAAACGTCGGCTTTCCCAGTTTTGCGATGCGTTTTCCAATATGGCAAAAAGTTGTCTCAGTCAATCCCA
>DATJPJ010000234.1:0-8388 GCA_035506455.1 Candidatus Nanoarchaeia archaeon | reverse complement strand
GAGGCAAAAAGATTGTGCTTTACTTTTATCCTAAAGACGGGACACCCGGATGCACGACTGAGGCGCTTGAGTTTAGAGATGTTGCAGAACAGTTTGCCAAAGAAGGCGCGGTCATTTTGGGCATCAGCAAAGACAGCGTTGAGTCTCATCGTAAACTTAAGGAAAAGCATCAACTGCAATTCACATTGCTCAGCGATCCCGAATCTAAAGTTTTAAGCGAGTACGGAGTTTGGAAGGAGAAAGTTCTCTACGGGAGAAAATTCATGGGAACCGAACGAACAACATTTCTAATAGATGAAAAAGGAATAATAAGAAAAATATACACAAAAGTAAAGCCCGAAGGGCACGCTCAAACCTGCCTGCTAGATTTGACAAAAGATATTAAGCTCTTTTTGCCCCACTAAGCTCGTACAAAAAAATTTTCGCCTTTTTTGTTGTGGGACAGTTAGTTTTTACCAGTAAAATGGGGCTGGGATCCCCGCTCGGCCTTAAGAAGCAAAAGGGGCTCAGACCGATTTGGGGGGGGTAAGCCCGGTTGCCTTAATCAACAGTTTTTGCAGGCAAAATTATGTGGGTTTGAAATGCCTGTGGGTGTATCTTCACAGTCACTACTCCTTATTGGATAGATTACCCATTAGTTTAGTTAATCAGTGTGTGAGGAAGATATGAACAGGGCTCAGGAAAAAAAGAGAACCACGAATTTTGTTAGAGGAACCTGCACTGACGCAAAGCTTCATGACATTCTCGAAGAACTGAAAAGAATAGGTAACCAAGTTGAAAACCTGGAGAACATCGCTTCTAGCCGAAAAGTGGAGTTTTCAAACAAATCCAAACAGGAGCGACCCCATTCCAGAGTCCTTGCAGATTTAACCTAAGGACTGAGTGGTAAAACCGCAACGTGTATTACTCAAAAATCAGATTTTCCACTGAATAATTAGATTTTTGAGAAGGGCACTTGGGTAAAACCTTACTTTTGCTTTATTACTGGAGTTAACTAAACGGTTAAGTTTGCTTTGCAAAAAAATTCATATCCTTTCCACCCACATAAAGCCTTCATCAAATGCACACTGAGGGATGGTAAATGGTGAGGACTTCAATAATTGAGAAAATTTTCAAAGAAATGCGAAGTGTGTCTAATCATCTTGACGATATAGAAAAGAGCTTCAAGAACAAGAAGCCACAACCGGTAAGACTCGAAAGCTCAGAGTTGCTTGAACTTCCCGACCACTTAAGGACAACCTACGTAGCCGTGGCTTCCAAAGGAAAGGCCAACGCAACTTTAGTTTCAAACAAGACGGGTCGAACACGAGCCATAGAGAGCGCCTACCTTAACAAGCTCGTTTCTATGGGCTGGCTTAACAAAAGCAAAGAATCAAGAACAACCTATTTCCAGACTCGATAACAAAATTTGCGGACTCGCTGCTCGCTGTCCCTCTTCAAAACCGATGATGCCACACGCGGTTATTGTCAAACCCTTTTGACAAATCTCGCGGAAAGTCGAATCATGAAGATGTTAGATGCCGTAGAGAATCCCAAACAATAATCGCAATCTATTGTCGCTGTGGTTTCACAGTCACATAGGTATTTATCCGCACATCGGGCATAATCCTATAGCTAAGAAGCAGCTTATAGTTGGTCGATAGATATGGATGCCCCTGAAGATATTGCGAAAATTCTTGGTCCTAACGAAAAAGTTGAATTGTATATTAAGCAAAAAATCTATCATCCTCAGATCAACATTGATTCCGTGGTCTTCACGAATGAACGCATGATTTTGCGGCATCCTCATGCGCTTGGTTTGAAGAAGGATTACACCGATTTCAATTATAGGGATATTGCAAACGTGGTATTGGACAAGGGAGTGTTGCGGTCAACCATCAAATGTACGCTTAGGTTTGGTGGCGAGCCATTAGCCTTGGGTGATTTACCTAATTCCGATGCAGAAAAGGCGTACGGAATACTCAGAGAAAATATTGGTAAGTATCAAGCACCGTTTTCAACTGGTTATGCAGGCGGGTCTGTCAGTTCAAATGCGTCTGACATTCCGAAATAATCGATTCCATCACTTAGAATATTTTTAGTCAGATTAACTAGATCCTAAATTGAAACGTGGAATAACGACGGATGTGTGAAAATAAAAATGATTGAGCAAAAAATTTTTCTGCAAACAAAATGGGAACTGTACCTAAAATCGTTGGCTGAAGATCACCAAACTAGCTTAAATAATGTTGTCAACGAGTTGCTCACTTGGGCTTTTTCTAATTCGGAAGGCAAGAAGCAGTTTGAAGCTTGGCTAGACGATGCTTATCCAGCTAAAGGTGAAGCAGAAGATAAAGAAATGGATGCAGATGAAGAAGCAGAAGAGAAAGAAGAAGACAAGGAAGCAGAGTTAGAAGAGGAAGCCCACGAAGACAGGAACTATAATGAAGATAGAGAAACCAAATCTTAATGCCAAATAGGAATTGGCTTTATTCAAAAAGCTGGTTGCTCTGCAGGTGAAAATGAGAAACGTGTGTTGAAGGGAGAGGTGAAGGAACATTAGTAAAGAGACAAAAGTTGAGAAAGCACGCGAGGAAGCGATGGGTCCACGCAGTGAAAACGAAAGAACTCAGAAAATGCATGAACTAGGAACTGGTCCGCGAACAAGTCGTGGGAAAAAACAGAGAAGGCAACGTAAAATCGACCCCAATAGGTAGTGGAGTAGTTTTAGCATGGCGCGCCTTAGGAATTGGCAGTTTCTGGTTGTCACGGGGATTGCTTTCCTAGTAATTGGAGTCTCGTTAGCGATCTCCGTTATTAGCATCTATACTTTTACTAATGATTTTCATGCCAATGCAGTTTTCGAGCAACAACTTTTAGGTGTATCTGTGATAATAGCGCTTTTCAGTTTATTTTGGATATTTTTAGCATTTTTGTATTGGGGATCAGAGCGAGCCACGAAGTGAGAAGATCACGCCGGTCAAAAATTAATATGAAAAATGAGGCTGCGCAAAGCTCATATAACGGTTGACTTCACCGAGAGTTGTGTGCAAGTTTATTTTACACTGCTTTTTGCAATTCTCCATCAAGTAGTCAATGCGTAACTCTTCCAAGAGGATATCAGAATTTCGCTAAAAACGTATATACTCAAACAACAGATTGATGAACTGAGAAAGGAAGAAGGCAAATAGTATGCAGGAGACTTTTAGAACGTTTTTGCAGGAATTGGAAGAGCCAAGCCTTGCTGAGGGGTCTGGCAAAGAGCTTCTTGAAGCTGAAGTCCTGGGAATTATGCGTAAGGAAGGCTTCTCTGACGAGCAAATCTATGAGATGCCTCTAAACAAGCTCTTGAACCTTTTTTACGACGCCTACCTTTGGAAAGCTAATAGCATTCTCTCTAAAGCGACAGTGGAGTCATTTTTGAAGAAATTGCAGCGTATTATGAGTTAAAATGCCTCTTTGGAGAGCTTGCCTGTGAACCATTAAAGGACCGGTTGAAGCGATCAGCTTGACTTCAGTCGGTTGACTTTTCTTCAATTTACTATTTGGATAGCAGATTTTGTTCCATCTTTTCAATTTAGGCACACGGTTTTCCTGCAAAGGGTATAGGAATAGGACGAACTAAGGTGTTTGAACCCTTATGTAACCGCTCTGCAGGCTCTAGATGATTATTGCAAAAGCGTCTTGCTGGACAGGTTTTTTATGCCCAAGTTCTCTGCAGCCTTGGCGAGTTTAACGTCGTCAGTGACTAAAGTCTTGCCCGATTTCTTTGCCTCGGCAAGATAAGCGGTGTCATAAAATGTCAGGTTAAATTTGCATGCTATGTCCAATACTTCGGTTCCTATCTCGTTATCAAGCGAGGCTACCTGCATACGATCAAGAATTGAGTACATCAGGTCCAATGATTTCTTTGCCTCTTCAATACTGATCCTTTTCAGCAAAAGACATTCTCTCCACAATGCATTGCCCAGTTCGTAGTAAGCTAAATAAATCGTTGACCCCTGAGATAGTTTTTCCACTGCGTCTTGAGGCGACTCTCTGATGAGTTTATATATGATGTTAGAGTCAAATAGCAGCTGCGTTTTTGTCATCTGCTATCCCTTGTAGTACGGATAGATTCAGCGAATTCTTCATGTGGAATTTTTTTAAGAATTTCCGATACCTCTTTGGCAATTTTGTTTAAACGCTCTTTTTCCAATCGGTCTACTTCTGACTCTAGGGTTTCTCTTATCAGCTCGCTTACATTTACGCCTAGGCTGGACAACTTTTTCTTAAGTTCGGCCGGAACCTTTGCGCAAACAGTTTCTTCCATTGCCATGGGTATTACCTATATGGTATAACAAACTCGTATGATAAGAAGATTATGCACTTCTCAACATTTGAAGAGGAAACTTGGAGCGGGGATGGGAATTGAATCCTTTGTTTTGCTAGTTTTGAATGCATCTTTTGGAATGAAAACTTTGGGCGCAGTATTTGTCTTAGCTGGCGCAGCTGCTTTTATGTTGGTCTTCTATGTTGGAAAACGTTTTTTGAATTGGTTGCTTTTAGTGGGGGATGAAAATGGGAGGGTAACTTGCTCAAAGCTGAGCAGGCTTATCCATATTTTGCCAGCACTTCGCGGCCCATGTCGGCTATTTCGACGGCGTAAAATTCGTAGGGTCCCATTCTTTTGGGTGTATCAAGTATGTCGACGAGTTTGGATTTTGACAGGTGCCTCAGTGCGTCGTTGAGGCCTTCAGGCATTAAACCCGTCTTTCTGTGCAAGAGGTCCACTTTAACCAATAGGCCTTTTTCAAATTGGGACAGGGCCACGAGAACGCGTTTGGCTGATGGGTCAAGCATATCGAAATCATCTTGTTCAAAATCTTCAATCATACACGACACCTAATCGTAACTATAACATTTTTAACATAAAAACTATTTGAAAGTTCTGGCGCACGTTTCCTTTGTTGGTTGCTATTTTATGTGCCCAAGTTATTCTTTTATGTCAGAAATTACTTTCTGCACCGCTTTAAGCGCAGACTCGTAGCCATCGTAATATTCTTGGCATTGGTCTGGGTCGGCGTATTTTCGAATTCCCATTTCTTTTTTGATACCCTCATTTGTAAGCTGGATTGACCCTTCTTTAAGCCATATCAGAGCATCAACGTATCCGTGGTCGGAGTCTGGAAGTTCATCGGTTACAGATAATTCTGCCCTGATTCTGATCATTTCATCGATCTTTTCTTTTATCTTGATCTCAGCTTCACTCACTTTTCTTCCTCAAAGCCTGTTGTTGATTATTGAGTTAAATACCTGTTGGCTCGTCTTCCGTGTGCTCCATATGGTCTTATTTGTATTCGGTATTGCTCAGCAAGTCAAGATTTCAAGAATGTCTATATGCGTTAGTCTGAGGTTAGAATCATCAAAAAAGATCAAGAGAAAGAGTGATTTCAAAGGATTCACACTTTGGGGCAGGTTCGGGTTTATTCATCTTCTAATAACTTGAGTTGTCCTTGCCAATTGAGAGTTTGAGTGTGCGAGCAACTTTATTACGTAGGTAAAGCTAGTTATTTCATGAGGATTTTTATGGCGAGCAACATCAAACTGATTGTATATCCTGCGAAAGATTTGGAGAAGACAAAGAGCATTTTTGGGAAGTTTTTAGGTGTTGAACCGTACGTGGATAGCCCGTATTATATTGGCTACAAACTGGGCGATCTAGAAGTAGGTTTGGATCCCAACGGCCATAGTCCTGTGCTTTATGCTGACGTGACCGATATCAAGAGTAGTTTACAGGGTTTGGTAAATGCGGGTGCGGTAGTCCAGCAGGAAATCAAAGATGTCGGTGTGGGCCTTTTGATTGCGCAAGTTAAAGACGCCAACGGGAATGTATTAGGTCTAAGGGCACCAAAATAGTTTAAGTACCCTTCCAGAAACTCTGGTAAGTGATGCACTTGAGAAAGATTGTACTATACTCTTCTAAGAGCGGCAACACAAAAAAGGTCGCAGACGAGATGGCTTCTCAAATAGGCTGCGATGAAGTAAGAATAACCGCGAGTGGCGCTTCAAAAACTGTGGATTTGGAAATGTTCGATTTGATTTTTGTGGGGACGGGCCTTTTTGCTGGAACTCCAAACGAGGACATGATGCGGTATCTTGGGAACCTGCATTTGAGAACCGCCAAAACCTTTGCTTTGTTCATAACCTGGGGTGGGGCGCCGAGAACCGACAAATTAGCCTTGACAAGACTGAGAACGCTTCTGGAAAGCAAAGGGCAGAAAGTAGTTGATGATCACTTTGCGTGTTTTGGAGGTTGGAAGGGTATACTGATGAAAAGGGGGCATCCGAAACCTGAAGAAATCAAAGGCGCCGGGGAATGGGCAAAGAAACTTGTTGGAGATTTAGAAAAATCGCAAGCTACTGAAAAAAACTAATGAAAATTTATCGTGCTAACTGTGATTTAAAACCATTCTTACAGAAGTGTGGGGCGGTTTACTCATGTGGTTTTTTTTGTGTTATTAGCTAAAAAGTAAAAAAAGATTTTGGGATGTTGATTATGTTAGTTTGGTGCCGCATTCGCCGCAGAAAGACGTACCCGATGGATTTTTAGCGCCGCATTTTGGACAGACTTTGAGCCCAAGTGGTGCTCCACAGTTATTGCAGAATTTCCCTGAACCCGCTGGTTTCCCGCATACCGGGCACATAGTTTGTCTTTGCGTTATTTCGCCTGTATAGACTTGAGTGGTTTCGGCTTTTTGTTTGATATCAGTCACCATTTTTTCGGCTCTTGCTGCAGCAACTTCTGTGCTTTCTCTTGGAGCATCTTCGACGCAGAGTCCTTCTTGTTCGTTCCAGTCGTTTTCGCAGACGTACTTGTGGCATCTTGGGCATCTTTGGAAGTGGCCTTTGGCTTCATTTTGGGCAAGGTCGAATGCTTGTTCGTGTTCTTTGTGCCATTCTGGCGTCATGCCTTCGAATCGATCGCTCATGACGTTTGCGCCTTGTTGAAGTGAGTATCCGCTGCTGCGTCCTGCTAGTTGTGATCCGATGGAGGCGACTTGGCCTACTCCCTTCCAGAATCCTTTTTTCTTGTAGGTTTTGCTTGCGATGAAGGTTGTTTTGTAGCCGTCGTTGCATATGTCGCAGTTGAAGGTGAATTCGAAACCGGCATCTGTGCTGTTGTCTTGATAATTTCTTGTAAAAGGTTGAAGTGGCATTTTTTTTATCTCCCTGTTATGTTTAGGGGTTTACCGCATTTTATGCATTTCTCTCCGAGCGGTGGTTGTTCGGTTTTGCATTTAGGGCAAATTACTGTTAACCTCTTGCCGCAGTTTTGGCAGTAGTCTCCAAAGAATGTAGTTTTTCCGCAGTAGGGGCAGTTTGTCTGAAGTGTTAGACCGCAGTTGCTGCAACTGATTTGTCCAGTTTCTATTGGGTTTCGACATTTTGGGCATCGTTGGGGTCCAACTGGGTTGACTTTTCCGCAGAAAGGACACACGTTGTCGTCAAATGACACGAGTTTTCCACAGTATTTGCATGGGTGTTTGTATCCTGGCATTTATTGGTCTCCTTTGCTCCACTTTTCGGAGTCATCTATGCTTTTGGCGTTGAAAGCTAATAAGCTAGTAACATCGGCTTTCCATTGTGCCGTCGACGAATGGATTACTCTGCCGACAAATTGGTCTCTGAGGAGTTTAAGGGTTGGGATTTTCGATATGGCAAATCTGTACTGAGTGTAGTCTGTGCTTTCCAGCTGGTTTTCTGTAAGGTAGATGGGTTCTCTTCTAAAGTTGATTTCGATCATGGATCTGTTGATGTTTGTAATGAAGCTGTCCAGTTTAGCGGTTAGGTCTTCGTCTTTGGTTTGCCCATAATCTTTTCGGCCCATTGCTCTGAAGAAGTATGTTGCTCCTGTCGTGGCCAGTTTTTGTTGCTCATCTTGATTCTGATCGCTTTCGTCTTCTGCTTCGATGGGTGTGTTTTCTGGTGCCTGTTCTTCGGTTTTTTCCGGCTTTTCTTGAGTGTTGAATGCTTCGAGTGCGATTGTGTTGCTTGGTTTGTTTGTATCTGGGTTTAGCAGCGGGAATAGCATCCATATGTATGTGCCTGTTAGGTTTCCCATAAGTCCGCGTTTTATCCCCACGCAGACTTGGTCTTTTGCGGCAAGCGAGTTTAGGAATTCGTATTCGGGGGTTAAGTTGGCTTCGTCTATTTTTTTGGTTAAGCGTTTCCAGAAGTCTGGCGATTGTGCGTCGATGTCTTTTCTTTTCGCGGCTCTTCCGTCTTTCATCAAATTGGATATTTTGCTTATGATGATTGGGTTTGCTTCCGGAATTAGTTGTTTTATGTTTAGTTGCGTTCTTAGTATCATTTTGTTTATTGCGTCTGAGAGCGCTTTTGCGAAGGGGTCGAAGTTTTGTCCAAGTC